>JBFHWR010000314.1:0-4601 GCA_041599395.1 Gemmatimonadales bacterium
CGCGTCACTTTGCCCTTCGCACTCCACGCCACATCGCCGAACGTCCGCTGCTCGCTCATGGGGTCCTCGCGCCATTGCGTTCGGGTCTCAATACCGGCTTTCATGCTCCCTTGCGCAAGACCGATTTATGCAGAGCTTCCTTAGGTCTTAGGTTGTCTTTGTTTCACACATCAACCCCGCAGCCAGAGTGCACACATAGTACAGAGTGCACGGTGCACAGTGCACAATGCACAGTGCGATATCGGGTGCACCTCATTGGAGGGCAACCCCTGTGCCTGGATTCTCATGCAAAAGTGGCCAAAAACGCGCCAAAAAGACAGTTGACTCGAGGTGGGTGGTGGAGGCCTATGATAATATGGCAGAAGAGGAGCTAGGAGTTAGGATTTAGGAGTTAGCCAGCGCAATTCCGGCGTCGACAGGCCCGCGTGCACGCACAAAAAAACGCCGCCCATCCGAGCGACGCTGCTGGACCCTAACACCTAACACCCGGGTGGGCGTAGGCGGATCGCGGAAAACCTACTTGATTATCGTCATCCGCTTCGATGTGCGTTGCCCGTCGACGATGAGCTGGTACACATAGACACCTGACGAGGCTTCGCGCTCGCTTCCGCGGACCTTCCCGTCCCAATATGCCGAGTACTGACCCGTCCCGTTCCACTCGAGGCGGACTTCGTCCAACGGCTCCCCCGACCCCTGGAGAATCGGGATCGCGACGAGCTGGGCCAGAATGTTATAGATCCGGAGGCTGACCACCGGACGGTGCCCACCCTCGAAGACGGACTGATCCAGGGCGAACGGGATCGTCGTCTCCGGGTTGAACGGATTCGGGTAATTCCTGAGTAGCTGCACCGACTGGGTCGACCGGTCCTGTTGCGCCTCGACCGACGCCGGCGCGGCCAGCAGGAGCCCGAGCGCAACAACAGCCCAGGCCAACTGCTTCATGGACAACTCCTTACAAAAAAAGGTCTTCGCGCAAGCTCCTTAGATGAGTTCTATGTGACCTAGTAGGCTCAACTTACGCTCTCCTCGCTTTTCCTGTCAAGCGCCTGCAAGGCCTTTTCGCCAGCCGGACCCACCCGCCGGCTGTCCCCGACTCGCATCGTGAGAGACCGCGTGTCCATCCATTCCAACAGCGGAATCAGATACTTCCTGCTAAGTCCAGTCTTTTCACGAAGTTGTGCCGGGGCTGCTTCTCCAGTCCGCTGTACCTCCTGGAGGATGGTCCGGGAGACTCGGTCCAACGCCTCCCTGTCGTAATACCGATCCGCACCGACCCGAACGGCTGTGCCCTGCCGCACAAAATACTCCACCACCTGCCGAGTCTCTGCGTTCGCCGTCGCCCCAAGCTCCACCAACGTTCTTCCGTGCGGCCCGGCCGCCGCGAGTTCCGTTTGGAGCGCCTGCCCAACCTCGGCTTGCCGCTCGGTGAGCCCGGCCTGGTGACTCGTGAGCCGCACGGTTTCACCCTCCAAGACGATCGCGCGTTCCGCAACGAGTTGCGCTTGCACGAAATTCGCGAGCTTCACGCCGCGAACCGTCTTTCGCGCAAGTTCGCGAGGCATCCCCGGCTCGAGCGGGTGTAACTGGTGATACTCCCGAACCGCGGTCATTGTTGCATCACGAGCCGCTGCAAGAACCTGCATCGCAAGCAAACGGTTGTTCGCGTGCACGACGCGCTCACTCGCGGACGCCAATGCCTGTTGCAGCGTTCCCGTTGGTATTCCCACACGGATGGGAAGGTCGGCTACCGCAACTCCCCGTGCGCCCGCCGATTCTACCAACGCGACGAGCCGTTCCGCCGTATCGCGTGATGCGCGCGCCGCGAGCCCAACGGGGCGCCGAGGGCGGGCGGGCGGCCAAGGATCCACGACGACACAGCCGCCAATCGTCGTGACCGGGGAATATGAGCGCAGCACACCCAGGTCTCCCCATCGGCACACGAGGGGCTCCTCCAGCCTGAGGCGCGCGCCACCACTCGTTCCCGGCGCAATGTCCTCCCCTTCGGGGGTGACACGCGCCATCACCTCTGCGGTCCCGAGATGAAACCGCACCCGTGTGCGCTGGGTGAAAGGACGTGACTGAGGGAGGAGGGAAATAATCACATCGACCGCGCGCGTTTCCCGCCACGAGTCCTCCGCAACGACCACGTGCCCGCGCGCAATGTCTTTTCGGTAGAGGCCGGCCAACGCGAGCGCGGTGCGCCGGCCTGGTAACGCTTCTTCGGCCGAGTCGCCGTGTACCTCGACGTTGCGCACTCGTGCCTCCAGCTCGCCGGGGAGCACGCGAACATCATCCCCAACTCGCACCGAGCCGCTCCATGTCGTGCCGGTCACCACCGTACCCGCCCCGGCCACGCTAAAGACACGGTCAACCGGCAAGCGGAACAGGTCCTCCTTGGAACGCCCCTCCGCCCGGCCACACGTCTCTGCCAGGGCCGCCCGGAGGTCTTCGACTCCAACGCCTGTGAGTGCGGAGACGCGTATTGGGGACGACCAGTCGATACTGGACTCGGCCAGACGCTCGCCAATCTCCGCTTCCACCAGCTCGATCCAATCGGGTTCGGCCAGATCGGCCTTCGTAATTGCGATCACGCCATGCTTGACCGAGAGAAACTCGAGGATTGCCAGATGTTCGCGTGTCTGGGGCATCACGCCTTCGTCCGCCGCCACCACGAGCAGCGCTACGTCTACGCCTGTCGCGCCAGCGAGCATGTTGCGCACGAAGTCCTCGTGTCCCGGGACGTCCACGATGCTCGCCTCCAAATCGCCGGCCAGGTGCAGACGCGCAAAGCCGATGTCGATGGTGATGCCGCGGCGCTTTTCTTCCGCCCACCGGTCGGTATCGATCCCGGTCAGCGCCTTCACCAGCGCCGTCTTCCCATGGTCGACATGTCCGGCGGTACCGATCACGACGTGGCGGGTCACGCGGTGTCCTCCCAGAACGTGAGCGCCTTCAATTCACGGCCTTCCGCCACATGCCGCTGGACGAACCGGCTGAACAGTCTTCGGTGTGCGGCGGCATGCCGGCTCGAAAGCGGCGGAACATCGCTGTTGCCCGTGACGAATTGTTCCAACGTCGCCCGATCTCCTGCGGTAAGCCGCGATGTGTTGACGAGCGCCGCGCAGGGATTGCACACGAAGCCGCCGTCCTGAACCGAGAAACCACACGTCCCTACCGGTAACGGACGGCCGTCGCGCGCGCACCCATCAATCGACGGTGCAAAGCCGAGCGTTCGCACCACACCCCAGAGCGCGGCAAGCGCCGTCGCATCCAGCTCATCGGCTGGCGCGACCGTCAGGCGATCCAGCTCATACACGAGACGATCATACGCGTCGGGATCCGGTTCCTCCGGGGAGAATCGTAACACGAGTTCCGCGAGCGCGACGGCGGCTGCGTATCGTCTGAGATCGCGACCCAGCTCGCCCCGCGCCGCGGCCACCTCGAAGCCCGCCAACGTCTGGAGATCCCGTGTCGGCTTCATGTAGAGCTGCGCCACCCCGTCGCTCAGGACCTGGAGCTGCGCGCCAAACTTGCTCTTGGGACGGGAGGCGCCTTTGGCAATCGCACTCAGAACGCCAAAGTCGCGGGTCGAGAGCCGCACGATCTTCGACGTCTCACCGTACTTGAACGAGTGGAGCACGAGGGCCGGGGTAGCAACGAGGGGCATGCTGGAAGATAAGATGGTTCCCGGCTCCGCGGGAAAGACCAATGCGTCAATGGCCCACTAGGGTTCTGCACCCTGTACTCTGCGCTGTGCACGTTGCCATTTGATCCGGCCCAGCTCAGAGAACAAGGCGCGCTCCGATGCTCACCACCCGCTTTCTCGCCGGAAATCCGAATACCTCTTGGTAGTCGGCATCAAACAGGTTCTCGACGCGGCCCCTGAGGTCGAGCCCGGGACGGCGGCCCTCCTGCGCAAAGAGCGTGACACCGAGTGAGAGATCCACGCGCGTGTATGCCGGAAGCACAAGTGGGGTTGCCGGGAACGTGGAGAAATCGCGGTCATCCCGCTCGCCGATGCGGTGGACGGTAACGCCGAGCCGAGCACGGTCACGGAAGTTGTAGCGGGCGAGCAGGCTTGCCGTGTGCGTGGGCCGGCGAAGCAGAGGCTCACCGGCGACAAACGAAGCACCAGCCCCCGTCGCAAACCCGGCGTCGGTCACCTCTGTATCCAAGTACGTGTAGCTGGTGCCGACCTCCAAATCACCCACCAGCGCTGTGCCTTCCACTTCCAGACCCGACGCGCTCGCCTTGGCGACATTGAAGTAGTAGGGTCCTGCGGGATCCGGAGGCGCCGCCGAATACTGAATGAGATCCTCGAACCGTTGATCGAAGTACGTTGCGCCAAATCGAACATGCCCGTCCAGCAGGTGCTGCTCGACGCCAAGCTCCCACGTGCTCGAGCGCTCCGGCGTCAGATCGGGGTTGCCGACGGCAAACGGCGTTTCAGAGAAGTTCTCGAAGAACGTTGGTTCCTTGAAAGCTTTGCCCAGTGAGGCACGGACCCGTGTGAGAGACGGCAATTGATAGGTCGCGCCGGCGCGGTGGGTCCAAAACGTGCCAAAGGCGTCGTTGTCATCCACCCGAATCCCGGCATTCAC
>JBFHWR010000315.1:0-4572 GCA_041599395.1 Gemmatimonadales bacterium
GCGTCTCAGGCCCTCACACGAGAGAAACTCGGACACGACGACGTCGGCCCCGAACGCGCGACATAATCTCCGAAACGGGGGTTCGGAAACGCCCGACATGGGCGCCAGATAAAGCGGGATCCGCGAGCCCGGAATGTTCAGAAAGTGCATGGTACCGGGTCCATCTTAACGAGCCCCACCATGGCGGGCAACCGAGTCGTTTGACAGCCTGCTCGCTCACGCATTAGTTTCCGCGCTCCGCGCCAGAGATACCAACAACGACATGCATCTCAGAGACTTCTTTTCTCCTGACGCCATTCAGCTGGATCTCGCGGGAGCCACGAAGGATGAGATCTTGAGCGAACTGGTTTCCCTGCTCCAGTTGGATGAGAAGTCGGAGGCAATGCTGGTGAAGATGCTCAAGCGCCGGGAGAACCTTGGTTCAACCGGCATTGGGCGCGGAATCGCCATTCCGCATTGCCGGTCGCTTGTCGTCAACCGGCTCAGGGTCGCGTTTGGCCGCAAACCGGCCGGCCTGGATTTCAAGGCGATCGACCAAAAGCCGGTCCACAACTTCTTCCTGATCGTTGCCCCGCCACTCGAGGTCTCAAACCAGTACCTCCCGGTACTAGGCAAGGTGGCACAGTTCGCCAAAGAACCCGACGTGCCGGACCGGCTGGCCACGCTCCAGCGGCCGCAGGATTTTCTCGATTTGGTCGCGGAGAAGGAGAGCTAGGCGCTCACTCCCATTCGATCGTCGCCGGCGGCTTCGAGCTGACGTCGTACACCACCCGATTCACACCCTCGACTTCATTGATCAGCCGCGTGGAAATACCGGCGAGCACCTCGTGCGTGAACGGGTACCAATCCGCCGTCATCCCGTCGGTACTGGAGACGGCACGCAGCGCGACAACATTTTCGTAGGTACGTTGATCGCCCATGACGCCCACGGATTGCACGGGGAGCAACGCGGCGAAGGCTTGCCAGATATCGTCGTAACACCCGGCGTTCCGGATCTCCTCGATGAAGATGGCGTCCGCCTCACGCAGCGTGCGCAAACTGGAGCGGGAGACCGGGCCGATGATGCGAATGGCCAGCCCGGGACCCGGAAACGGGTGGCGCCCGACAATCTGTTCCGCCAGTCCCAACTCTCGCCCTACTCGCCGCACCTCGTCTTTGAAGAGTTCGCGCAACGGCTCGATCAGCTCGAAAGGGAGATCGGGACGCAGGCCACCCACGTTGTGGTGGGTCTTGATCGTTGCCGACGGTCCGCCCTGAGGGGACACGGATTCGATGACATCCGGATAGAGCGTTCCCTGCACCAGGAAACCGACATCCTCACCGACGTCGCGCGCCGCCGCTTCGAAAACATCGATAAATGTGTGACCGATGATCCGGCGCTTCTCTTCGGGATCAACGACGCCGTCGAGCCGTGACAGGAATTGGTCCGCCGCATCGACGACACGAAGATCGATGCCGAGATGCGACCGAAACACCTGCTCGACCTGTTCCCGCTCATGCAGCCGCAGCAGCCCGTGGTCCACGAGGATGCACGTGAGGCGGTCGCCCAGTGCTTGGTGCACCAGCGCCGCTGCCACCGCAGAATCCACGCCACCGGACAGACCGCAGATCGCGCGCTTCTTGGGGCCCACGAGCGATTGGATCTCCTCGATCTTCGACTGCACGAAGTGGCCCGCCGTCCACACGGGCGCGCAACCGCAGATTGAGAGCACGAAGTTCTGAATCATCTCGACGCCGCGAATGGTGTGCGCGACTTCAGGGTGAAACTGCACACCATAGAGTTTCGATTCCGGATGGGCGATGCCGGCAATCGAGTCGCTGCCACTCGTCGCGGTGACGGTGAACCCGGGCGGCGCCTCGCTGACGCGATCGCCATGACTCATCCAAACGGTGACCGATTCACCTCGGTCGAAACCGGCAAACAGACCGACTGGTTCTCGAATTCGGACACTCGTCCGACCGTACTCCCCTCCCCCCGCGCGTTCGATCCGACCGCCCGCCGCGTGGACAACGAGATACAGTCCATAGCACACCCCGAGCACCGGGACACCGAGTTCCAGAATGCTCGAGTCGAGCTGGGGAGCACCCTCGTCGTGCACCGAACTCGGCCCACCGGAGAGAATGACTCCGCGTGGCCGGCGCGAGGCAATCGATGCGGCGCATGACGGGGCCGGCACGATCTCGCAGTACACGTTACACTCCCGGACGCGCCGCGCGATCAGCTGCGTGTACTGCGACCCGTAGTCGAAAATGAGGATGCCGTCGTGAAGCTCGCTCATTGCCCGGCCGCCCGATCAACCTGTGCGCCGGGAGGTAAGCGTTCGCCGCGCGTCAGATCTTCCAGGGTTTCACCGTCCCGAATCACATACCACTCTGCACCATCCACCAACACTTCGGGTGGGCGCGGTCGCGAGTTGTATGTGGAGCTCATCGAGAACCCGTATGCCCCGACTCCCAAGAGCGCGAGAAGCGCGCCGGGTCCCGCCCCTGCCAGGCCGGCGTACACTCCGAAGGTATCACCTGACTCACAGATCGGACCCACCACGTGGACCTTGGCGAACGGGTCCACGACTTCCCGCTCCACCGATGGGCTCACGACGCGAATGGCGTGTTTGGCGCCGTAGAGGCTCGGCCGCAAGAACGTATTCATCCCCGCATCAACAACCACAAACCCGGTGTTTCCCGAACCTTTGGTGTAGAGGCAGGTCGTCAACAAGCATCCGGAGTTGCCGACGAGAAACCGCCCGGGTTCGACGGCGATGGGCAGGCGCAGCGTCTCCCACAGGGGCCGAATAGCCGTCACGAAGTCGCTGGCGCTGAGCGGCTGCTCGTCCGTGTACTGAATACCGATCCCTCCGCCAACACTCACGAACTCCAGATCTCCGGCTCCCCCGCCCAGATCTCGGACCACACGGGCAAGCCGCGCTGCGGCTTCGCGATAGGGCTGCGGGTCTGTAATCTGGGATCCGATATGCATCCCGATGCTGCGCAGCCGGAGCAACGGATGGGACGATACACGCGCGCTGAGGGTGGCAACCTCAGTGAGAGACACGCCGAACTTCAACCCCTCGTGCCCCGTGCGGATGTACGGATGGCTGGTTGTCACAACGTCTGGGTTCACCCGGATCCCCACGTTGCATTCCATGCCGGCGTCCTCGGCCAGCTGCTGCAACAACGAGAGTTCGCCGGACGACTCGACGTTCACGAGCCCGATACGAGTCGAGATCGCTCTGGTGAGTTCGCCCGCCGACTTGCCCACGCCGCTGAACACGATGTCGCCGGGCGCAAACCCCGCCCGCAGCGACCGCACCAGCTCGCCCTCGGACACGATGTCCACGCCGGCGCCGAGTAATCGGATCTGATCGAGGATCGCCAGCGAGCTATTAGCCTTGACGGAGTAAAACACCCGGTGCGGAATGTCGCCGAGCGCTTCCTTCAGGCACGCAAACTGACTGCGGATCAGCTCGGCGTTGTAGACGTAGACCGGTGTCCCCACCCGGTCGGCAATGCGCTTCGCCGTTTGAGATGAAACGCCTAGTATGCTCTCGCCCATACGGCTTCCGAGACGGCAGGCTTATCGCACCAGACACAATCGGATGGCGCGGGCTCCGACTTGAACTCGGGGCCTGGCAGCACGCGGATGGTCGCTTTCGTTTGCGCTTTGATCTCGCCCTCACACATCTCGTCGCCGCAATACCCGCCGTACGCAAAGCCGCCCTGGCCTTCCATGATCTCGAGGAGCTGAGCCTTCGTCACTCCCCGATATGTATTGGCTTCCCGCCGGTCACGAGCAGTGCCCAGCAACTCCGCCTGGATCTCGTCGAGCGCCTTGCGCACGGTTGGGGCAAGCTCGGTCAGCGGGACCGGCACTTTCCCTCCCGTTCGACGGGCAAGCATCGCTTGCTTCTTCTCGAGGTCTCTTGGCCCAACCTCCAGCCGCACCGGCACTCCGCGCGCCTCCCATTCGTAATACTTTGCGCCTGGCTTCATGCCGTCGCGCTCGTCGAGCTCTACGCGAACGCCTCCGGCAATCAGATCTTCCCGCATCGCATGCCCGGAGGCCAAGACCTGCTGTCGCTGAGCGTCTTTCTTCCAGATAGGCACGATCACGACTTGGGTGGGCGCAAGCCGAGGGGGACAGACCAATCCCACGTCATCGCTGTGCGTCATGATCAAGCCGCCAATGAGTCGGGTCGACACGCCCCAGGACGTGCTCCACACGTATTCGAGGTCCCCGGCCGCAGTTTGATACTGCACGTCAAACGCCTTGGCAAAGTTCTGTCCCAGAAAGTGCGAGGTTCCCGCCTGCAGCGCGCGGTTGTCCTGCATCAGTCCCTCGCACGCGTACGTCTCCTCTGCTCCTGCAAACCGTTCTGACGGCGTCTTCCGTCCCGTGAGCACCGGGAGCGCCATCCAATCCTCCATGAACTCGCGATAGAGATCGAGTATGAGCAGCGCCTCTTTCTCGGCGTCCTCCTTCGTGGCATGGGCGGTGTGTCCTTCCTGCCACAAGAACTCGGTCGTCCGAAGGAACAAACGCGTGCGCATCTCCCAGCGCACCACGTTCGCCCA
>JBFHWR010000316.1:0-4568 GCA_041599395.1 Gemmatimonadales bacterium
CCTCGATACCCCCACTACGAGGAGGGACTGATGGATCGCTCTCGAATCATAGCCCTGAGTGCAAGCGTCGCACTGCTGGTGGGCACAGCGTGCCAACCAGCCGCCATGTCCACGGAAGAGGATGTCTCGGCGATTAACGAGGCGCGAGGAATGGAGGCTGCAGGAGTCAATTCCGGAGATCCCGAGCAGGCGGTAGCTGCGTACACCGATGATGTCGTGTTCATGCCTCCAAACGAGCCTATGATGACCGGCGGTGACGCCGTGCGTTCGTGGTTTGCGGGCGCCGCCGAGCAGGTCGACATCCGGGTGGACTACACCTTTTCGGATGTTTCGGTCGCTGGCGACTGGGCGGTCGAACGCTACGCCGGGACGGCGACGTTTACGCCCAAGGACGGCAGTGAGGCCATGGTCGAACAGATAAAGGGCATTCACGTTTACCAGCGGCAGGCCGACGGGACTTGGAAGATTGCCCAAGACATATGGAACAGCGACGCGGCTCCGCCAGGCATGTGACGGCAGACGGACAGACGGACAGACGGACGGGCGATCAGACGCCCTGTTGTCCGCAGGTGACCCTGGACTTGAGCGCCCCGGTCGCCGGATTTGGCGTGTGCTTCATTCACGTCAATCAAGCGAGCGTCAACACGTCGAACCCGGGGAGGCTCCGGATATTCGACAGTCCCGGCGGCCAGGGGCGGTGTATCGGTGAAGTCGCCTCCGAGGGTGGCACAAACATGATCGACTTCGTTGGCATGGTGAGTAGGGTAGCGCCCATTCGGTCGGCGGTGGTGGATTCTGCCGTCCCGGGCACGTCGTACTCCGTCGGCGGCTACGCCGTGCTGAAACAGCGGAGGGACTAGGTCCTCGCTACGTTTTCACGGGGAGGTCTAACTTTCCCCTCAGCGACCCCTCGTTGCCTTCCGAGTCCTCTGAGGCTCGGTTCGGCTGGAGTGGGCCGCGTGCACCGGGAAGGCTTGTCAGGCATTTGAGCGGCCTTCCTTCTTCTGGCTAACTCTTTGTCAATTCAATACCTTATAAGGTTGATGAGGCTCGTCGCGGGCGTCGCGATTTAAGGGGGATTATCGTGGTTTTCTTTATCACACCTGGGTTCGATTCCGTTTCAGCTGCCACTCACCACGCACTACGCACGACTCACCGTGACCGATCTTAAGTCCCGCCTCGAAGCCGCCATCGGCGGGACATACCGTATCGAGAAGGAACTCGGCGGTGGCGGGATGAGCTTTGTCTTTCTCGCTGAAGAGGTCGCGCTAGGCAGGCGCGTCGTGATCAAAGTGCTGCCGCCGGACATGTCGGCTGGGGTGAACAAGGAACGGTTTCAGCGCGAGATCAAGCTCGCGGCGTCGCTCCAACATCCCCACGTCGTCCCGCTGTTGACTGCCGGCTCCACCGAGGACGATTTGCTCTACTACGTGATGCCATACATCGAAGGCGAATCGCTCCGGGCAAAACTGGAGCGCGAAGTGGAGCTGCCGGTGGGCGAGGCGCTCAAGATTCTCCGCGAGGTGGTGGACGCGCTCGCGTATGCACATCGGCACGAAGTCGTCCATCGGGACATCAAGCCAGACAACGTGCTCTTGTCGGAGGGCCACGCCGTCGTCACCGACTTTGGCGTCGCGAAGGCGGTGAGTGCCTCGTCCGGGGATACCTCGTCGGGACTCACGTCGCTAGGGGTCGCCCTTGGTACACCGGCGTACATGTCGCCGGAGCAGGCGGCGGCGGATCCGCATGTGGATCATCGGGCGGATATCTATTCGCTGGGCGCCTTGGCGTACGAAATGCTGGCGGGCCGGACACCCTTTACCGGCAACACGGCACAACAGCTATTGGCGGCCCACGTGAGTCTCCCGCCCGAACCGGTCACGCAACATCGCACGACGGTTCCGCAGCCATTGGCCGAGACAATCATGCGGTGCTTGGAGAAAAAGCCAGCCGACCGGTGGCAGACGGCGGACGAGTTGTGCGGGCAACTCGACATCGTGGCCACTCCTCAGACGGGTGGCGTCACGCCCACGGGAACGCAACCCGTGTCCGCCGTATCGGCAGCGGACATCGCGGCCAAACATCATCCGGTACGTGTTGCGGCGCTGTTTGGTCTCGCAGCGGCGACTGCACTCGCCGTTGTGTACGGCGTGATGATCGCGCTCGGCTTGCCCAACTGGGTATTTCTGGGCGCCGTCATTTTGCTGGCGATTGGACTGCCGATAATGCTGGTGACGAGCCAGCACGAGAAGCAGCGCGCGGTCGCGATGACGACGGGCCTAAAGGCAACTACACCCGTGGGGCTGAAGAAGCACTTCACATGGCGGAAGGCCATAGGTGGTGGCGGGCTCGCGTTTGCCGGCCTCGTGATCTTTGCAGGCGGATTCATGGTGACGCGTGCCGCCGGCATCGGTCCCGCAGCCACTCTCGTGACGGCCGGCGTGCTCGGTGAGCGCGACCTCCTGATTCTCGCCGACTTCGAGAACCGTACGTCGGACTCGACGCTCGGCACGACCGTGACTGAGCTCCTACGGATCAGTCTGTCGGAATCACCGGTGCTGCGTTTGGCCGACCCACCCCGAATTGCCGAGAGCCTCGAGCGCATGCAACTCGATCCGGAGACGCGGGTGGACGAGTCGGTCGCCCTGGAGATTGCCGAGCGGGAGAGCATTAAGGCCGCCATCGTCGGCGAGATTGCACCGCTCGGCTCCGGGTACGTGATCGGCGGCCGCTTGATTTCCGCCGCGGGAGAGGTCCTGGTGGCGCAGCAGGCATCTGCAAACGACGCGAGTGGTATCATCGAGGCCGTGGACAAGCTCTCTGCCAAGATGCGGGAGCGGATTGGGGAGTCGCTCAAGTCGATTCGGCGGGAATTGCCGTTGGAACTCGTGACCACGGGGTCACTCGAGGCACTCCGTCTCTATACGCAGGCATCGCAAGCCGAGATCGCGGGGGACCTCGATCGCGCCGTCGCGCTGCTCGACGAAGCCGTGACTGTCGATTCGACGTTCGCCATGGCGTACCGCAAGATCGGCACGATCCTCGGCAACACGTTCCAGCAGCGCGCACGCGAAATCGAGGCTCTGACGAAGGCGTACGAGCTCCGCGACCGGCTGACCCCGCTCGAGCGGGGGTATGCGGTCGCGGCATATCACACGGACGTGACCGGAGATCGCGACGAAGCGCTGGCTGCCTACCGAACCATTCTGGCCAGATTTCCGGACGACGATCGGGCTCTCAACAACTCGGGCGTGTTGTATAACGCGTTGGGGGACCACGAACGAGCGCTTGACTTCTTTGAGAAGGGACTCGAATCCGACTCGACGTGGGCGCCGCGGTACTTCAACATCGCATTCACGCAAGCGAGACTCGGTCGCTACGACGATGCTCGCGCCACCCTCGCTCTTGCCGACGAGAGGTTTCCCAATCACCCTAGGAATCAAGGGTTCAGAGGGTTTCTGGCGTATCGGTTGAACAACTACGACGAAGCGGTGCAGCACTACGAAAACCTCAAGGCCAGCCAGTCCGGCAACCCGTTTTGGCAGGGGCAGGCAGCTGAAGTGCTCGGACGGGTCGCGCAAGCAAGAGGCCAATATCGGACTGGTGACCGACACCTACGCGAGGCAGTCGCTGCCGCACGCGAGCGGAATGTGCCGGGCGCGATCATGCAGAGTCTGATCGCCACTGAATTCAACCGCATGATGGCAACCGGAGACCCGGAAGAACCGCGAGCCCGAATAGATAGCGAGATCACTAATGAAGCGCTCGACGCGCTATCTGTTGCCGACCGACCCTACGAGTTTCTCATCACCTTCTACGCACTAGCGGGAACGCCCGAGCGAGCCCGAAGCCTGCTCGACGCGATGCGGCGTTCCGAACAACCCACACTTGGTCGCGACTTCCAACGAAATTACGACCGTGCCACGGGGTGGGTACAGCTCGCCGAAGGGGAGGTCGCGCGTGGTTTGGCATCCATGCGGCGCGGCGTTGACGGCTGGAGCTTCGAGCCTGGAGCATTGTCGTTCATGGCCCAGGCCCACGACGCTGCCGGTAACGCGGATTCCGCACGTGTGTACTGGGAACGGTACCTCGAGCGACGTTGGGGAATTCCGGCCATGGATGCCAGCACCCGTCACGTGGCCTATCGGCGCCTCGGCGCGCTGTACGAAGAGCGAGGCGACAACACCAAAGCCGTGGAGTACTACAATCAATTTGTCGAACTGTGGAAGGACGCGGATCCAGACTTGCAGCCGCAGGTGCAGGAGGTTCGGGCTCGCATTGCGCGTCTCGTGGGGGAGACGAGATGACGGGACAAGGTTTAGAGTACACAGTACATAGTACACAGTGCACAGTACACGGGAGACTGAGCGTTACATCCCATCGCACCTTGCACTGTGCACTGTGCACGTTCATTGGTCGGTTCCCGACTCCCGGCTCCCGGCTCCCGAGTTTTCCGCGGCTATGTTCCTGCGCAATGGCGCCGGAAGTTGATCGGCGGCTAACGGGTGCGTTAAAGAAAGCTGGTTAAAGTAGGACACAGATGACTGCCGGTTACAGATTGAAGACCA
>JBFHWR010000317.1:0-4556 GCA_041599395.1 Gemmatimonadales bacterium
GACGTACGGGTTCTCGTTCGCCGGAGCCCCGCGGGAAATGGAACTCGGACTCACTTATCGTGCACTGGCCGAGAAACAAGTTGACATGATTGCCGGTAACTCGACCGATGGCCAAATCGAGAGTTTGAGTTTGGTGCACTTGGAAGACGATCGGCGGTACTTCCCTCCGTACGAGGCGGTACCAGTCGTGCGCCAAGCGACCGTGGCGCGGTCCCCGGCGGTTCGTGAAGCGCTTCGAGGCCTCGCCGGGGTGCTGACTGAGGCGCGCATGCGGAACCTCAACCGGCTCATCGATGTCGACAGACGCGATGTGAAGGTTGTGGCGAAACAGTTTCTGGATTCGTTGGGGAGGTGAGTCGTGAGGAGCCCGCTGCGGGACCCGCCAGGCCGCTGCGAGGCTCAAATCTCCCATCTCCAAGCTCCAATTCTCCGTTCTCCACTCTCTTGATCGTCATCGTCCCGCGTTCGTCCTCCTGCGTGTCGCGTCTCGCGTCCAGCGTCTGGCGTCTCGCGTCCGGCGACAGTCGCATCACACGGATGCTTGCCAAGCATACGTAAGACTGCATTTTTATTATTCCACAGCGTAGCCCCCCTCCGCAGTGGCGATCTCCGGAAAAGGTGAGACGTCGCACAGAGGCGTGGGCTCGTGTCCCGCATATCGTCTGATATCGATCCAAACGTGTTCAAAACGGGGCCATGGTCACACCGCTTGCCAAGCAGATCCTGCTCACGGTTTTGGTTGGCGCCTTCGTGGTGCAGACCGCGCTCGTGTACAGCGACGAATTACACGGCCCCATTGACGACGCGGCAGTGCGCGGACGGGTCTTGTGGCACGAGTATGGATGTCAGGTGTGTCATCAGCTGTACGGACAGGGGGGTTTCCTCGGTCCGGATCTGACCAACGCGCACCGTACCCTCGATTCGACTCGACTCACGTCCTTGCTCACCGTGGGCAGTGGGCAGATGCCCGCGTTCCGGTTGGACGCAACGGACATTGCCGATCTGCGTGCGTATCTGCGCGCACTCGACCGTCCAGAACTCGGAAGAGGCCAATTGCGTCTCGGCAGTGCTGGGGACAGCGGTACGCCATGGGGGCGATTTGCGCGTGTGGCCGAGCCAATGATGCCGGATGCGGCGTCACGGGGCTGGCGCGCGCTCGGCTCGCGGCCGTGCACGGCGTGTCATCTCCCGCTTCGCGCTTCTCCAGTTGGCGCGCCGGACCTCTCTCTCGCGGTGGAACGGCTCACAGATGACGAGCTGCGTATAGTGCTCTTGGAGGGTCGTGCTGCGCGCGGCATGCCCCCACCGGTGCCTCCGTTTACACCGGCCGAACTGCGCGACGTCATGGCGCTCGTCGCGTGGCTCGGCGATGCCCGGGATACCATTGCGGCCGGCATGCGCGAAATCGCGCCCAGCACCGCGGTCCGCTGGAGCGACATTCCGTGGTGGGAATACCCATGACGGACGTGCGTGTCGACCGCGCGCCGGCGGGAGGTGAGTCGGCCGTCCCGGTCGTCGTCGACAACGCCCGTGACGAGTCAACCATCACTCGTCAGTTCGCGACGCTGACGTTCTTGCGTGGCTCGCTGCTCGCGATGGCCGTTACGCTGGCCGCCGGCATACTCGCTGCGCTCTATTCGATTCCGGCGCTGGCGCCGACCATGCAGTCACTTGGTCTCGACCTCACCCAGCTTCGCCCGATTCACACGACGTTTGCGGGTGCGTGGATCTTTCTGGGCGGCGCAACCGTCGTCTATCGCTTTCTCGAAGACCTTGGCCCTGCCACCGCGGGTGACCGTTTGCGTCTCCGGATTCAAGTTATTTGTTGGGCAGCGGCTGGAGCCGGCATCATCGGGACGCTGCTGTTTCGCGTCACGTCCGGCAGGGAGTACATGGGATTCCATCCGGTGTTCTCGCTCCTCATCGTCGTTGGGTGGCTCTGCTACACGTGGAATTTCTTTCGCGTGACGTGGCGCTCTTTTTGGAAGCAGCCGGTATATGTCACGATGTGGGGCGTGGCGTTTTGGTTTTTCCTTTACACCTTCGTGGAACAGCATGCGTATCTGCTTTCCGGCGTCTTTGCCGATCCGGTGCAGGACTTACGCGTGCAATGGAAAGCGACCGGGACCCTGGTTGGAAGCTTCAATCTGTTCGTCTACGGCACGATCATCTACATCGGCGAGTTGATAACGGGAGATACGCGGTACGGCCATTCCCGGATCGCGTACGCCCTGTTTGCTGTCGGGCTCTTGAATTCCTTTACGAACTTCGGTCACCATACGTATCACCTTCCGCAGAGCGCCGCGGTGAATTGGATCTCGTTCGTGGTCAGCATGACCGAGATCGTGATTCTGGCGCGATGTATTCAGGATGTCTGGTGTCTCATAGGGCAACGATCCCGCGAGACACCGACTCCCACCGCCGTCAGTTTCGCCGCCGCAAAATGGTGGACCTTTGCCATCCTGCTCACCTCGATCCTCATCTCCGTACCGCCGCTGAACGCCGTGATTCACGGGACCTATGTCGTGACCGGCCACGCGATGGGTGCGACGATCGGGATCGACACCATGATCTTGCTCGGTGCCGTCTTTTGGATTCAAGATGAGTTCTTGAAGTCACGGCACGGAGCGATAGGTGGGATTGACGCGCGGCGCATGCGACGGACGCTGATTGGATTGAACGTTGGCGTTGCGGCCTTGGTGGTTTGGCTCCACGTGTCGGGTCTCGTAACAGGGCTCACGCGGATGCGGCTGGCCCCGGGGGAGGCGTATGTCCCTCCGGCGTGGCTTGGCGCCTATAACGGCATCGCATTCACTGCCACGGGCGCTCTCGCGCTGGTTTTTTTTACGCTGATGTTGCGGGTGATGCTGCCGGCAGGGTTCGGGAAGTTCGCGCTACCCGTACCGCGTACTGAGATGCGACCTAGAACGACTGAAGACGACTGACGTCGCTTTCAGCGACGAGCGGCCGTTTCAACGTCCGAACCCCCCGCGCTGTTCGACCGCCCAAACTCTCGCCCCGCACTGCCGCTGCCCGTCGGCCGCCCGCCCGCACCGTGGTCAGCGCAAAACCCGCTTGAAGAACTCAATGAGATCGATCGATCCCGCTACACCGGGGCTCAACGACCACGCCAACGTCTCGTGGACGATCTCTGGACGCTCGTCTCCCTGACGCCAGCGCTCAACCAGCTGGGCGTCGATGTCCACGATCCAATACTCTTCGACCCCAGCTTCCAAATAGAGCCGCCGCTTGATACCACGATCGCGGGATGCCGTGGACGGAGAGAGTATTTCGACCGCCAGGAGGGGAATCGGGGCATCAGCCCAACTTTGGTAGGGCTTGTCAGGGTTGCGGCGGAGAACGAACGCGTCCGGCTCGGCGACTGTATGATCGTTGAGCTGGATGTCGCCAGGCACGCCGAACACTTCGAGGTCGGGATCTTCCTCACACTGATTCTCGAGCAGCTTTGACACCTCGCGGGCAGCCCGCTGGTGCTGGAGGCGTGGTGTGGGCGTCACGACATGCACGCCGTCCAGTAATTCGTGCCGCTTGCCGTCTTCCGGGAGCGCGAGAAGCTCGGCGATCGTGGTAATCGGCTTTGGGGCTGGCATACCCATAATCTGATCGTCCTGGGCCGAGTGGAGCAATGGCGCATGGCCCAGTGTGATGTGCAGAGGGCGGGATCGTAGGACCGAATGCCCGCGCATAGGGGGCGAAATCTCGCGTCGCTGATGGAATGGTTGCAGGTTTAAGTGTTAGTCGTATCCCGGGTCTCGTCGGCGGCAGAAGCGGGCTGGCGGGTCCCGCAGCGGGCGTCAGTGAGCGATGCCCCTGCTGGGGATCTCGCTGACTACGCGCGAACTGCAGGCCGCGGAGGGGCGCGCCAGCCCGCCGAGGCCGGTGCCTCGACACGCCCGCGAATTGAGTTAGACTCCGCAGTGTTGTGGAGGGCTTACGCGAAGGTCACGGGATCTGCACCGAACTCGTGCTAATTCGAGACCAGGCGTGTTCGCGGCAATTCCCATAATCGGCAAGGCAGGCTCCCATGAAGCGTGTTCTCTTCTCAGCAATACTCGCGCTTGCGCTCGCGGCGCCTTCGAGCGCCCAACAGCAAGAGACCTACGATTACTTTCGCTTCAACCGCGACATGATCCAGCACGGCGTCCAGGCCGTGCTGATGTGCAACGGGCTGTTCACGTCCAAGCGCAGTCTCGAGCAAGTGTTCGCTCAGGAACTTGCCTACCTGCGGCAGGCGGTGGGCACCCCGCGCGGGGGTGACTACGAGGTTGACTGGGAACGGAAGGCCGTGGCGATCGGCGCCCCCGGGGGGACGCCTACCATGCGGGCGGCGTTTCGCGAGGGACTCGGCTGCGTCATCATGGCGCCGGACCAAACTTTCGAGGATATCGAGAGCCTCCCCGTTCTCGATACGCCGCCGCTTCCGGGTGACGCCGCCACCATTCCGTGGCCAGACGGCGATCTCATCACGGACCGTTCGCTTCCGCCGGGAATCGATCCCGCTGCGCTCCAAGCCGCATCCGACTGGGCCTTCGATC
>JBFHWR010000318.1:0-4543 GCA_041599395.1 Gemmatimonadales bacterium
AGATCGCCTTCACGGGACAGGTGTGTTATGGCAAGAGGGCGCCAGAGATCGTTCGCTACGCCCGCGACAATGCGACTGACCTGATCATCCTGACATCGCATCGGATAGACCCTGAACACCCGACAGAGACCTGGATGACGATCAGTCATCAGGTTGCCCTGCTCGCGCCAAACGCCGTCTTGCTCATGAAATAGTGGCCACACCAATCAACGGCGGCCCAGAGGGAAGTTGGAGCCTTGAGCGAGCCCCGTCTCAGCGTTTCCGCGAGATGACTATGAGAAGCCGGCCCCCCTTCCATTTGACCTTGACGCCGGCCCGCGAGATTCCCGTGGCCAGAATAACAGCCAGGAGGCCACCGACCGCGGCCGCCAGGGCGGTCTCGCGGAACCAAGGCGGCACTGTAGCCATTTGTAGGAAGAGATTGATCGTCACGAGAAGGATCAGGCCTGGAATGGCCCCGACGAGCAGTACGACCAGCACGGAACTCGACACTCGATGCAACAACTTCCGGACCATCTCGCCCCGCGTGAGAGACCTTCCCCTGGCCGCCAGCGCCTCAGTGATGGGGACGGTCGGCCGGGGTGCTACTGCCGGTGTTTCATGGGTGTCGGCCCAGGGGTTCGAACCAGCGTCTTCAATGGGGCGGGCCGTGGGCTCGTCGACGCCGTCCAAGGGAGTCGTCTGGGGGCTTCCGCTCGACAACGTGCGTTCCGTGACGGATGCGGGACCGGCTGTCAGCGGCTCGCGCGCACCATCCCGTCCCGACACGGTCAGTGATTTGAGCGTTCTTTGGACGCGAAGAAGCAAACCCATTGGCGATGCCATCACGAAGAGCGGACCCGAGAAGCTAGAAGCCAGTACCGGGGTCGGCAACCACCCGCGCATCCGGGAAGGTAGGTGGGGGAGAGCCCCCGGTGCGTCATTTCTGGGAGGACGAATCCGGTGCGGCCGGAAGGGTGGGCAGCCGGGGACGGCCAGTCCGAATGACCGTATAAAACATGTCCCTGTGCTCGGTGCAGAGCGCAACGACTTCGTCGCTCCATCCCGGACGACGGGCGCCAAGCTGATTCACGTAAAGGTTCCAAAACTCGAGAAACGCCTCGTGGCTTTCCGCGGTATACGTGAGACTCCAGTTCCAATCGTCCCCCCACCAGTTGGACAGCAATGCCCAGTCTACGAGCTTGCCGTCCTGAACGAGCTGGTCGAGCACCGGAGCAAACAGGGAGTCGACCATCGCGCGGAGCCTCGGGACGTTGTCGAACGGACAGATGTTCTGCGACAACACAATCAGCCCCGGCCGCGCGTCCACCTCTTGGGCCTCGGCGATATCCACGGGGAAAGCGGCAGCTGACGCAGTGACTGCAATCGTCCAGCGCACAGCATTAAAGGTGTTCATCGCATACCTCAGGTACCACCTGTGGTGCACGTTGTGTGCCGGTTTCAACCACGAGGTCGGGCTCGGGGCCACACAAATAACCTCTGTAAGATAGCCGGCGACAGCGTGCTCCCCCAGAGTCGCAGGCACGCAACACTGCGCATGATTCACGTGCAGTCGGGAAATCGCGGTACAGAAACTACAGGTGTGGCGGATGTCGCGCCCCCCGCGAACGACACTGCTACACGTTCATGGCCTCTGCGAGACGGTCGATATCGTCGTCCTGGTTGTAGATGGCGGCGGACACTCGCACGCGGCGGCTTCCGAGCGACACCGTCGCATTGGCATGGCGGAGTCGGGTTTCGAGGTGACCGGCGTCGCGGGTCAAGAACGTGATGATGGGAGACTTGTCTCGGTGTGGCGAGATGCATTCGTAGTGCTCCGGGTTCAGCTGATCCATGAGCCGCTGATTCAGCCGCACTGAATGTTGGAGCGCCGCGGAAACGCCCACGCGAGCAAGAAACTTGAGGCCCTCGTACAGGGCGCAGTAGCCGATGTAGCTGACGTGACCGGGCTGGTAACGCCGTGCGTCCCGCGGAGACTCGTATTCGAGATCCTCGCGTGACGGGTCGGCCCGTTCTACCCACGGAGGATAGTTGTATCGCACATGGCCGGGAAACAGACGGTCCGGCAACCCTGTCCCCTGCAGTGCTTCCCGGACGAACATGAATCCTGCACCATGGACGCCGTAGAGCCACTTGTATCCGTTGCATGAAGCGAAATCAATCCCGAGGTCGTGGACGTTGAGGGGGACGATGCCTGCGGCTTGCATAATGTCGGCGTACACCAGTGCCCCGTGCGCGTGGGCGATTTCGGCAAGTTCGCGAACGGGTTCGATTCGGCCGTTCACGTTTGACACCAGGCTGATCGCGACGAGCGACGTGCGATGGTCGATGGCTGCCTCCATCCTCTCCAGCGACACGTCCCAGTCCGTTGCGCGGACGACGCGAACGTCGGCTCCGGCCATCCGCAGACCGACGAGATTGTGGAGCGACCCACTGAAGTGCATATCGTTGGTGACGACGTTGCCGCCGCGCCGCCACGGCTCGAGCCCGTCGAGGACGATCTGCTCTCCAGCCTTGGTGCAATGGACCAGTGCAATTTCGGACTCGCGGGCGCCAATCAGCTCGCCGCAAAGCCGGCGAACGTTGGACGTGACTTCGGCGACGTAGTCTCCGCGACCGTCGCCCGGCCCAAGCCGCTGAAAGTCGGCGTAGCGCCGTAATCCGGCCTCTGCAAAAATCCCGAGAGGCGTTCCGCCAGCAGCATTGACGAACGTCTCTCGCACCACACGAGGAAACATTGCACGTACGCCATCTTGCGTGCCACGCTCGCGCTCCGACTTCGCTGCTGAGGTGACCGGCGCAATCAGCGCGCCGCTGAGACCGGCCCCGACAAACGCTCGCCGCTTCATGTCATCAGCCTCCAGATGGATGTCGACATATTCGATCGCGCTCTCAACCTCCACTCGTCACTCCTCACTGAGATCATCCGCGCATCTCGCGTTGCTGAGCCGTGTCCACGCGGTCGGGGACGCCGGGGCTCCGGCATCATTCCATCCTGCGCTGGGTTGCGTGGCTCACAACCGCAGGCACGGCGGCCTCGCGTCGCGAGAGCACCGCCGCCACTGTCATGTTGGCGGTGACATTTGCCGTTGTAATGAACATGTCGGGTACCAGATCCAGCGCAATGAGCAAGCCGATTCCCTCAACCGGTAATCCGAGCGCAACGTAGATCGGTGTCATGATGAACAAGCCGCCGCTCGGGACACCGGGCGAGTAAAAGCTGAGGGCCGCGATGGCAACCGTGATGCCACCTATTTCCACGACACCCAACTCGATACCGTACAGATACGCGACAAACAATGTGCCGGTGATTCGCGCGACCGGCGAGGCATACTTGAACAGAGCGACGGCGACGGGGAGGACGATCCCGCTCACGTGCTGGGAAAGCCCCATGCGCTCCGCGCCGTCCAGCATTGCTGGCAGCGAGGCCAATGACGATCGCGTGCTGAACCCCACGGCCTGGGCCGGCGCACACGCCTCTGCAAACCGGCGAAGCGAGATCTTTCCGAAAACGGTTGCGATCGGATAGAGGGCAACAAGGGCAATGACAATCAAGCCGCAGACGATCAGCAGGAACAGGCCGAGCGCGCCGGCCAATGCTACGCCGGTGCGAGCGGCGAGCGGCAGCACGAGGAAGAACACGCCGACCGGGGCCACGAACAGAATCCACTCGACAATCACCAACATGGCGCGGGCGACAGCGGTGAAGAATCTCACCAGCATTTGACGGTGCTCGTCATCCAAGCGGGTTATGGCGAGCGCGAGCATCGACGAAAACACGATGAGTGGAAGCATTGCACCGTCCGCGGCGGCTTGCACGGGGTTCGCGGGAACGAGGCCGACAAACCAGTCGCGCACGGGAGGGAGCTCGACGTCCGCGCTGGGTACGGCCTCCCGCAGCCCGACGAACGCATCGCTGTCAAACGCTGCCACGGACAGCAGCGGAGGCGCCGCAACCACCGCGAGCAGTGCTCCGGCGCCCACGAGCACCACAAACAACGCGAGCGCAAACCCGCCCACCTTGCCTGCGTTGCCCGCGGAACCGGAGGCCACTCCGGTGATGAGCAGCGCAACGACCAGGGGAATCACGGTCATGCGGATCGCGTTTACCCACAGCGCCCCGATGGGCTCCAGCGCCGACACAACGGCCAGCATACGCGGCGATTGCATCCCCGAGACAACGACGCCGAGCAGGAGGGCGGCCACGAGTGCGGCGAGAACGCGGGATGTGAGGGACAATGCAGGTGTTAGGTGTTAGAAGGTGTTAAAGGTGTTAGGTGTGAGGTGGCAGGTGTCGGCAGGGATTCGGAGTCAGGGATCACGCGTTCGGCGTGACACTCCGGCGACACGCGGTGACGGGGCGGCGCAGGCCCTGGCGAGCGACCGCCTACACCAACAACGCACGATGTCCAACTCGCTACGCACTACTCACCGTGTCCCACCTGTTCCCCGTCGTCGGGTCAACACGATGGCACCGCCCTCGTTATTGGTCCCGAAGCGTATCGTCGCTTCCGACGCCCCGTAGAATCGAACCTCGCCCACG
>JBFHWR010000319.1:0-4527 GCA_041599395.1 Gemmatimonadales bacterium
ACGCCGGTCCCATAGGCCACCTCCAGTAGGGCGCGATCCCGCCAGGCCCGGGGCTCGTCCGGATTCGGCGCCGCGAGAAGCGCTTCGATTTCCGGCAGACTCAGAACGTCGGGAAGTTTGCGCCATGTCTTCGGCGTTTCGAGCCGCGCCGTGGGTTCAGACTTCACATGCCCTTCCTCAACCAGAAACCGATAATAGGTTCGAAGCGCCGATACCTGCCGCCGGATACTCGTCGGCGCCAACCCGAGATCCTTGAGGTGAAAGACAAACTCTCGCAACAGTTTCGGGGTGGCTTTTTCGGGAACGTCAACGCCGCGGGACAACGCGTAGGCGGCGTAGCGTCTGACGTCACGCAGGTAGTTGGTGATCGTATGCCGGCTGCTGCCCGCTTCGAATCCCAAGTAATCTTCGAACAGGGGGATCCAGTAGTCTCGATCGAGTTCGTTTCGGATCGCCTTCGTGGTCACGACTGACCTTTATTCTGCCCCCTCGACCGACGCGATGGCAAACACCTGCAGACCGTCTCCGCGGCCAACGGCATCCATCGTTTCGTTTGTCTTTCCCTTGATGGACACGGCCGCTGCTGACAGCCCCAGGTGACGCGACACCACATCCCGCATACGATCGATGTAGGGGGCGAGCTGGGGTTGCTCCGTCACGACCGTCACGTCGATGTTCACGATCGAATACCCGGCCGCGGCGAGCCGTTGCTTCACCTCGCCGAGCATCTCGAGGGAATTCACGTCCTTCCATCGATCGTCAGAATCTGGAAAGAGCCGGCCGATGTCACCGAGTGCCGCCGCTCCCAAGAGCGCATCGATCACCGCATGCACCACCGCGTCGCCGTCTGAATGTCCGATCAGCCCGCTCTCGTGCTCCAGCTCGACGCCGCCGAGAATCAGCGGCCGCTTGGCGCCAAATCGGTGACAATCGTACCCAATGCCAAATCGTTGCCGCATTGCACACATGATACGGAATGGTCGAGGCGGACGGTACCCTACGCACCGAGCGCCTGTAGTCGCCGGACGGCTTCCCGCAACAGATCGTCCGTTTTACAAAAGGCAAATCGAACCCAGTTCCGCCCGAGCGCCGGCTCACTATAAAAGCTCGAACCGGGCACCGGTGCGACGCCGACCTCCGCGGTAAGCCAATGCGCAAACTCGTCGTCGGGCAGCTCGCTGATGTCCTGAAAGTCCGCCAGGATATAGTACGCGCCGTCTGGGGGCGCGCACCGAAATCCGGCGGCCACGAGCCCGTCGTAGAGAATATCGCGCCTCGCCCGGTACTCGGCGCTCAGCGTGCTGTAGTAATCGTCACCCAAGGTCTCGAGCCCCACGGCGACGGCCTCTTGCAAGGGCGCCGGGGCTCCGACCGTGAGGAAATCGTGCACCTTGCGGATCGCGTCCGTTACCGGAGCGGGGGCAACGATTGTCCCAATCCGCCAACCCGTGACACTGAACGTTTTGGATGCGCCGCTCACGGTGATTGTTCGCTCGGCCATGCCCGGCAGGGTGGCCATCGGGATGTGCTCACCGGCGTAGTGAATGTGCTCGTATATCTCGTCGGTGATGGCGTAGGCGTCGTGCCGTGTGCAGAGTGCTGCCAGGCCGGACAGTTCTTCCCGCGTCAACACTCGGCCGGTGGGATTGTTCGGTGTATTGATGATGACCGCCCGTGTCCGGTCGGAGAACATCGCTGCGACCCGGTCCAGGTCGAGCGGCGCACCGATCGGCATGGGTACATAGGTGGGTCGCCCGTCGCACAGGATGACGTCGGGCCCATAGTTCTCATAGAATGGCTCAAACACCATGACGTCTTCACCCGGATCGACGACGGACAGCATGACCGAGGCCATGGCCTCCGTGGCGCCGCACGCAACGGTGATCTCCGTTTCTGGATCGACCGGCATGCCGTACCACTCGGCGTATTTCCGGGCCAGAGCGTCCCGCAGCCGCTTCGATCCCCAGGTGATCGCGTACTGATTGATGTCGTCCGCAATCGCCCGTGCAGCGGCTCGCTTCAAGACGTCGGGGGTCGGAAAATTGGGAAAGCCCTGGGCGAGGTTGATCGCGTCGTGCTCGCTGGCCAGGCGGGTCATTCCACGAATCACGGACTCGGTGAACCCGTGCGTCCGGCGTGCTGTGAACATGTGACGGTCCTCGTGTCTGCGGATGAGCGGCGTGACCTGCGCTGTCGCCCGCGGGAACGAGCTAGGCTCGCAAGATTCGCATTGCCAGGAGTGCGGCGTTCTTCGCATTGCCGATGCCAACGGTGCCAACCGGGCATCCGCTTGGCAATTGCGCAATGGCGTAGAGGGCGTCGACGCCCCGCAGCGGCCCGACCTCGAGGGGGAGCCCAATGACCGGGAGGTCCGTGTGGGCGGCCACTGCACCGGGCAGCGCGGCAGCAAGTCCGGCTCCGGCGATGATCACTCGGTACCCCTTGCTCCGAGCGTCCCTCGCGATCTGCGATGTCTGGTCCGGATTGCGATGCGCAGACGAGATCACGAAATCGTAGCCGACACCCGCCTCGGCAAGCACCTTCAGCGCCGGCTGGACGCGTTCCTCGTCACTCGCCGATCCCACGACCACCAGCACTTCGTTGCGTGCCACTGGTTACGCCGCCGCCTCGTCGTGAATGATCGAGTAGTCCTGACGGCGCCGGGCAGGCGTGAATCCCGCATCCGTGATGCAGCGCCGCATTTCGTCAATGGTGACCCGATGCGTCGTGCCGGCCGCCGAGACGACGTTTTCTTCGATCATTAGCGACCCAAAGTCGTTGCACCCAAACCGTAATGCGATCTGTCCCACCTTCAGGCCCATCGTGACCCATGACGCCTGCACGTTCGGGACGTTGTCCAAGATATGGCGGGCAATCGCCACGGTCCGCAGGTGCGTCACCGCATCCGTCTTTGGCGTGCCTTCCATTTCGGTGTGTTCCGGTTGCAGCGGCCAGGTAATGAACGCCGTGAACCCTCCCGTTCGTGCCTGCACCTCGCGCACCCGCAGCAGGTGCTCGATCCGGTCGGCCAGTGTCTCCCCCAAGCCATACATCATCGTGACCGACGACCTCATGCCCATGCCGTGCGCAATCTCCATGATCTCGAGCCAGCGGTCGGCGCCGGCTTTCTTCTTGGCAACCCGATCGCGGACATCCTGCACCAGGATTTCTCCGCCGCCGCCTGGAATCGAATCCAACCCTGCGGCGCGCAATTCGCTGATCACCTCCGGTACCTCGAGCCGGAACCTGGTTGAAAAGAAATCGATCTCCGAGGGAGAGAACCCATGGATATGAATGGCGTGCTCGCGCTTGATATAGCGAAAGAGATCGAGGTACCACTCGAAAGGAATGTACGGATTGTGGCCGCCTTGGATCAGGATCTGCACTGCGCCGAGCTGCTGTGCCTCGTCGATCTTCCGTCCAATCTCCTCGAAGGACAGGACGTAGCCTTCCTCGTGTTTGGGACGCCGGTAGAACGCACAGAACTTGCAGTCCGCTACACACACGTTCGTGTAATTGATATTTCGGTCGACGATATAGGTCACCACGTTTTCCGGGTGCAACGCGCGGCGCCGCGCATCGGCCAGCGCTCCCAGCTCCAGGAGCGAAGCCCGCGAGTAGAGATCGAGATACTCTCGAAACCTCGGCGATTGGCGGTCGATCATCGCGCTCCTACGCTACAGACAGAAACGACAGCGTGCCATTCTGCACGACCCCGCGTTCGGCCAAGCGACGGAAGAAACTGGTCAATCCTTCGAGGTGCGCATACGACAGCGCGTAGTCCAATCCACTCAAATAGCTGCGACACACGCCCGGTGCCATGCCCGTCTCGGCTGCCGCCGTCGCGGCGAGCGCATCGAGGTGGTCCAGGCCCCAGGCACGCGATTCCAAGAGCCGTCCGTGAATATCGACCACGCGGTCGTGTGACGCCTCACGGCGCGCGGCCCATACCGCAAATACGAATGGGAGATTTGTCCAACGTTTCCACACGTCCCCGAGGTCGTACCGAAACGGATAGGCCTTGCTTTCCGCAAGTAAGAGCGCGGCGTCGCCGATGACCAATACCGCTTCGTGCGGCAGCGTCGCGAGCCGGCCGATGTCCTGCGCCTCCGTCCGCGCCACGACGAACGTGGGGGCGATACCCCAGACGTCGGCGCAGAGCAACTCGAGCAGGCACACAGACGTGCGCGATGATTCGGAGACGAGAACGGTGGCGCCGTCCAGTGACTCGACGGCGCGGCGCGCAAACAAGGCGACGCTCCGGACTGGCCCGTCACAGGACACCGCCAAATCCGGGAGCAGGTGGTAGGCGCGCGCATTCCGCGCATACTCGACGGCCGAAACCACGGAAACGTCCAACTCGCCCGCCGCGAGCAGACCGTTCAACTCGGTGGGCGTTCCGGTGACCAGCTCTGCGTCCACCGGAACGATGTCCCGGTCGATCGCGCCATACACCGGATAGCAGTTGATGTAGCCGATGCGTCCGAGTCGCATCACGCCCGTCCCGCACCGACGAGCGCCGCAACA
>JBFHWR010000320.1:0-4519 GCA_041599395.1 Gemmatimonadales bacterium
GCTCATTGGCGGGCAGCCGCAGGCTGCTATGATTGACCTAAACGTGCATCAACGCGCGCGGTCCCACAAACGCTGTATTCCTTACCAAAATATGTGCACGCGTCAGCTGCATCGCTGGTTAGCAAGCGCGGGTCATGATCGCGGAAACCAGACCCGGTCAAACGAGCCGTTCAACGCTGCCGTAGTGCTTCCGCGATGGCCCGCTCCACGAGCGGCGCCATAACACGATATCCAGCTTGATTGGGGTGTACGCCGTCTTCCGAAAATTCAGCCCTGAGGCCCTGGCGACCATCTGCCATGACAGGGTGGTAGTCGAGATAGACCACGTCGTGCGTCGACGCATAGTGCCGCATCCAGCTGTTCAGCGCGACGATCTTCGGCGCCGGCTCAAGTCCTGGCCGCCATGGGTACTCAAACGCTGGCAGGACGGACGATAATACCACGCGGATGCCGTTTGCTCGCGCCAGTTCGACCATCGAGATCACGTTGTCTTCGATCATGGCCTGCGTTGACGGGCCCGTGTTGCCCGCAATGTCATTTGTGCCCGCGAGGATCACAACCGCGGATGGCTCGAGCGCGATCACGTCCTGGCGGAAGCGCACCAGCATTTGCGGTGTCGTTTGTCCGCTGATACCGCGTCCCACGTACGGTTTGCCAGGGAACATCGTGTCAAAGTATTGTGCCCACACGTCCGTGATGGAATTACCGTAGAACACAACCCGCTGCTCACCGGGGCGCGGCGACCCGAGTCGCCCGTTGGCTTCGCGGTATCGAGCGAGCGACGCCCAATCATCACGCAGGCGGTTGTCCTGGGCCGCGAGTGGGGCAGCGGCCGTCGGGCAAGCGAGCAGCGTCGCTACGGCCACACGTGCTCCGAGCGGGCGAAACACTCGCGAGGCCAAGCCAGTCATCGAGGGTTCAACAACATCTTTCAACGCTTTTTCACGTCGTGTAAACCACCTGCGGGTGACTTTCCCACTGGCGAGCTCGGCCGGAGGCCGCTTATCACGGACTCAAACGTGCACGAACATGCGCGCGTGCACAAACGCTGTATTCCCTCACGACGCACGCGCCACGCCAGGTGCATTTGCTGGCTAGGCCGCTGGCCACTGGCCTAATGCGCGCCGGACCGCCACCAGCTGCCCCACGTGATAGGCCGTGTGGTCGGCAGCCAGCAGAAACTCGCGCAGGAACGTCTCGCCGGTGCCGGCCGGCACCTTGGCAAACAAGTCGCATGTCTGATCGTTGATCATGCGCTGGAGTGCCGCGCGGTCACGTCGGAACGCGGCGATGCTGGCGTCCCACGCCTCCGCGTCCGACGGCTCCGGGGTGGCAGGCCAATAATCGTCCGGCCAGATTGGCTCGCGATAGTCTGTGCGAGTACAAAACGCCAAGATGTCGGTCTGAGTCAAGCGCATGTGTTCGACTAGTTGCCACGGCGAATACGGCAGGCGGAGCGGCGTAACCCCACGAAACTCTGGTGGGAGACCCGCCACAGCAGCGTCGAAGTCGACGTGAGCATCGCTCCAGCCGAGCAACCGGTCTATTTGCTGGCGAAGATTGTCGCTACGGTTCATGGGCGAAGAAGGGATACAGCAGCGGCCTAACGCCCGGCAAATCTCGTGCGGGCGACTTCTCACCAGGCAGGCCGCGGCCGCAGGCTGCTCCAGTTGATCTAAACGTGAACAATCGCCATGCGGTGCACAAACCCTGTATTCCTTTTGAACGCACGCGCCCCGCCAGGTGCATTTGCGGGTTAGGCCAAGGCTTGCGGCTCACCCTGGTTTTGCGCGGGACTGGCTGGTTTTTTTTGCCCTCTTGGGCTTCCGGCCCGCCCCGCACGTCACGGCATGGGACTCCGCTAGCCACGTCTTCCAAATCCGCTCAGGCAAGGGTTCCTCGGCCGTGAAACGAGCGGTTACCCAGCCAGTCGAACCCACCTCAAACCGCTTCGGATCCTTGGCGGCCAGCTTCAGCGCCTGCGGCATCGAGGCCTTCAGTCTGAACATTGCCTTGAAGCCCTGCCCCTTTGGTCCGGGACCGATAAACAGAAATGTGCCCTTGCCGGCCTTGAATGCACTCTGAGTGCAGGACGTTCCTTTCGCTATGCCAGGAAAGGTGATGGCCTGGCGCCGGATCGCGTCGGTTGGGTCTCGTGGTTGAGCCATCTGTGATTCTCACAAACCGCAGCCGCTGGCTGCTCTGAATGATCTAAACGTGCACAATCACCCGCCGCCGCCACACAAACGCAATATTCCTTATCAACGATCGCACCCCCGCAGGTGCATTTGCCGGTTAGGCAACGCCTGTCCTGCGACCGCTCCATTGCATCGAGAGCTTCTTACCCCTCGCTGCACAGTATCAGGATCATCGATGAGGAGGGCATGGTCGTCAGGAACGACAGTTGCGGCCTCCGCGAGGGTTAGCCAGCACCCTTAGGGACTTTCCCGCGCCGCTTTCACTTCGACTAAGAGTATGCGAACCGGAGTCTCGCCTACATTCTCGCCATAGTGTCGCCCCAAGGAGTCCATCCAGCCGGCCGTGCCGGCTTGTTCGTGGGTCAGAAAAGACGTGCCGTCCTCGAGCGTGATCCGAAGGGTGCCAGTCGACAAGACGTAGGAAACTTTCGGAGGATGCGTATGCCACGCGTCCTGCTCCCCAGGCTTGAGCACGTACTCGACGACCCGGACGTGAGCATTCTCCAGGAGAACCGTGAACTTGTCCGGGGAGGCCGCGACGGCGTCAATTTCGAGGGGCTGTTGAGCGGCGACCGCCGAGGGAAATGCCAAAGAGAGAGGTACTACGAGCTTGGTGAACTTCGTCAACATGTCGGTCATCTCGTGCAAAGCGAGAGAGTTGGTGGCCCATTGGGACGGACTTCGAGTCGCCACTCGGAGCTGCGACTGACTCGCTGGTGCTAGCTACGGTCGTGCAAACCAGCTGCGGGTGACTCACTCGTTGACGAGCCCGGCCGCAGGCCGGTTATCGACTCACTGAAACGTGCACAAACAGTCGCGGGCGCACAAATGCTGCATTCCTTATCGACGTACGCGACCCGTCAGGTGCGTGTGCTGGTTAGGTGGCACCGCCCCGAGGATCCTTCCTCAGCTCACTAGCCGCCAGACCAGAACCCCGAACGCGATCAATCCGAGTGCTGTCCGGACCGCGTGCAAGCGACCCCAGCGGCGCAACAGCGACGCCGCCTCGGCAGAGTCCTTGTTCAACTCCGGTGCCAAGAGCCGTGTGTTGGTCGACATGATGGCAAGGAAGGTAAACGGTATGACGCTGCCGAGAACGACGGCGGCGGCCAACCACCAGAGGTCACCCTCTTGCAGCCACGCGCCGACGCCCGCTAAGAGACCGATCCCCGCCAGTGATGCCTGCATCTTCGCAGCGCGACGATAGCTCGGAGCAAAGACTGTAACCGCTACCCGAGTACCACACTCCATGCGCGCTGGATGTTCGGCCACGTTGATGTAGAGCGCGGCTCCGGCAAAGATGCCAGCGGCGACTGTGGCAAGGGTCTCAAGAATCATCGGGGCCGTCCCGATCCGGGAATTTCAGGTGCCACCTAATCTTCTGCAAATCACTGCGGGCGACCCCCGTCTTGGCGGGCGGCCGCAGGCCGCTGATCAATAACGCAAACGTGCGCAAACGCCCGTGGGCGCGCAAACACTGTATTCCGTAGCGGCGTACGCGCCACCGCATGTGCATTTGCTGGTTAGCAGCGCTCCAGACGGGCATGGTCGATTCAGTGCTCCGGATCTGGGGCATCTCCTCCATGCCAAGCAATGAAACGCCAGCCTGCACCGTCGCGTACCAGAATATCCGTGTAACGGCCATGGGTAGTTTCGCGATCGGCCTCTCGGTTCTCCATCGCCGTCGAATAGAGATAGTGAGCAACCGCCGTGTTCCCCTGGACGATGATCGCGAGCGGAAAGAGCTCTTGCATAAGCGTCGTCAGATTCTGGTCGTCGTAAGCCGTCCATCTCTCCGTCGAAGCCTTGTCGCGCGGGGCCGGATTCTCGTTCGTCCACCCGCGAAATTGGTCGTGTAGAAAGCGGTTTGGCCACGTCGCGTCTTTTTCCATCGCGGCCTGCCACTGGGCTTCAATGACTCCCCACACCTCCAGCTGCTCTGCCGACCACCTCTGCGCGGGCGCTGTAGTCGACGTGAACCCAATGAGGGCTGGCACAATCAATACACAGGTTGCAATTCGGTATCTCATCATCTGACTCCGGGAAGGAGGGTTGAAGATTTTTGCGCTGCCTCACGTCGTGCAAATCACCTCCGGGCGACCCCTCACCAGGCGAGGTGCAGCCGCAGGCTGCTATGGTTGACCTAAACGTGCACTACTGCGGGCTGGCACACAAATGCTGTATTCCCTAACGGCGCACGCGCCCCATCAGGTGCATTTGCTGGTTAGGCGGACCCACGTCGAGCCAAGCGCTCGGAGGAACGCTTGATCGAATCTAGAACCCGGCTGCGGACGACTGCGCTAAACGGACCGACCAGTGCC
>JBFHWR010000321.1:0-4456 GCA_041599395.1 Gemmatimonadales bacterium
CGTGCGGCAAGGAAGAAGTGCGCACAACATTGCGTACGCCGACCAAGTGCTGCGAGCCACGGTGGAACTCGTGCGTGAAGCCGCAGCTGTTGGTGGGATGGCATATCGAGTGCCGGACATCGATCTCGGGGCGGCAGTGGGCGAAAACGTCTGCCTGCAGTGCCATTTGAACATCGCAAACGAAGTGATCGAGTTTCGAGGCCGCCGGTTCGAGCACCAATCGCATGTAGAGCAGGGTGGGTTGTCCTGCGGTACATGCCACAGCTCGCTCGCGGACCATGGACGGACCATCGTCACGTCGTCGGCGAGCTGCGATGCGTGCCACCACACGCGGATCCGGCAAATGAACTGTGTGCAATGCCACGGTGGACCTGGCGGGGCACCCGACGAGGCAATTCCCACTGATCAAGGCGAGTTCCTCCACGCTCCCCATCAGGCGGCAAGGCTGGTATGCGTCGAGTGCCACGTGGCTCCAACCATGAGTACTGCGGCCGTTAGGTGTGCGAATTGCCATGAGCCGCACCATCAACCGACGGTACGCTGCCTGAGCTGTCACCGAGGGGAGGTAAAAGACCAACACACGCGCGACACCGCGCACGGGGCCTGCACGCAATGCCATACCACGGGCACGGACGCGCTGAGTGAGTGGACGCGCGAAATCTGCACCGTCTGTCACCAGGACAAGACCGATCATAACGCGCCAGCACGGTGCGAGGATTGCCATCGGATGCCACGCCTGCGCGCGGCCTCCTCGGGCCCCGATGGCGGGATGACCAGGTTGGGGCGGGACAGGGACGGCTTGCAGACCATGATTGCCGCTTCAGAGTGGTCTTAGGTCCCGTTCACGACACGGGGATCATCTTGTTGTTCCGCAAACCACGAGCACGCGAGATGGTTGCCGGACGTCCATTCGTACAGAATCACCTTCGATTATTACGACTGCTGCGAGTCCTCGGCCTACCGCTGATAGGGCTCGCAAGCGTCGCAGCCGATGTGGCGACGGTGCTTGGGCAAAGCGGGATTACCGTGAGCTGCAGCAAGTGTCACGCTGATGCCGCGTTTCTCTCGCGGCACGGGCCGCGTGCAGACGCGCTGTATGTCACGGATACGCTCTTGCAAGACGGTGCGCACGCGACGCTCCGCTGCCTCGATTGCCACCCTGAACTCGGGGATGGGTACCCACATTCACCCAGCGATCCGGCGCCGTGCCGTCAGTGTCACGTGCCGGAAGGAGCCGAGTGGGAGGCCTCGATTCACGCTGTCGAGGAAGCGGCGGGGGATGCGGCGACATGTCTGAGTTGTCACGGGTCGCCTCACGCCACCTACGGATCTGACGATCGACGTGCGCCGACACATGCACTCAATGTGGCCACAACGTGCGGCCAATGTCACAGCGATCCGCGAATCATCGGGACGTACTTCACCGGCCCGGAGGACGCGCAAGCGCGGAGCGCGGTCGGCGACTATCACCAGACTGTTCACGGCAGCGCGATGTCTGCTGCCGGGTTGATCATCTCTGCGACGTGCAACGATTGCCATGAATCGCATCGCGTGCTCCCTGCCAAAGCATCATCCTCGTCGGTCAATCGTCAGCATATCGCCGGGACGTGCGGTGCGTGCCATGTGGGAGTCCTCGAGATCTACGAATCCGGGTCCGCCCACGGGTCCGCCTTCCAGACCGGTCTCCGAACACCGGAGGGGCTGAATGCTCCGGCATGCGTGGATTGCCACTCGGCCCACCAAATCGTCCGCACTGATGAAATGGAATGGTTCCTCGGGACGTCCGTGAAATGTGGAGCCTGCCACGCGGAACTGTGGGAAACGTATCTCGATACGTATCACGGACAGGTCACGAATCTGGGATTCGGCCTCACAGCCAAGTGCAGCGACTGTCACACACCACACAACATGCGTCCCGCATCCGACCCCGCTTCCTCTGTCCACCCGGCGAACCTGGTCGCTACGTGTTCGCGCTGCCACGCACAGGTGACGGCCAGCTACGTCAAATACTATGCGCACGGTGATCCGCGAGATCGCAAGCGGTTTCCGGTCCTGTTTTGGCCGTGGCTGTTCATGACGACCCTGCTGGTGAGTGTTTGGTCGTTTTTTGGCGTACACTCGCTGCTGTGGCTCAACGGTATCCGCTTGGAGCGGAGGAAGCGCGGGCGGCAAAGCGATCCGAGGTCATCGACGCCGTGACGCGCAAGCTCGCATCGTCCGACCGTGGCGAGGGGCCCTACGTTTGGCGGTTCTCGCGGCTCGAGCGAAGCCTGCACGTGATGGTCATTGTCTCGTTCTTCGGGCTGGTGATTACAGGCACGCCGCTCTTATACGCTCATACCCCTTGGGCGCGCTCGATGATTCGCCTGGTTGGGGGATTCCAGGCGGCTGCGGTGATCCATCGAGTGTGCGCGGTCATGACCTTCGCGTATTTCTTCATTCACGTCGGGAGCCTCGCATATCGTATCAGCCGTAGCACCAATCGCGTGGCGTTCTTTTGGGGCCCGGACTCGATGGTGGCGCAGCCGCAGGACCTGCGGGATTTTGCGCAGACATTCAAGTGGTTCTTCGGCAAGGCTCCGCGGCCACGCTTCGACCGCTTCAGTTACATGGATAAACTGGATTACTGGGGGGAGTTTTGGGGGATCGCTATCATCGGCAGCTCGGGCCTCGTCCTCTGGTTCCCCGAGTTCTTTGGCCGATTCATGCCTGGTTGGATGTTCAACGTGGCCACCATTGTCCATGGGATCGAAGCGCTGCTCGCCACGGGCATTATCTTCACGATTCATTTTTTCAACGTCAATCTGCGACCGGAAAAGTTTCCGATTGACGTGTCGATGTTTACAGGTCGGGGCACGGTCGATTACTTGAAAGCAGAGCGTCCGCGGGAATACGAGCGTTTAGTGGCCGAACAGCGGTTGGAGGCCCTGATTGCGCCCCCACCGTCGCGCGCGGCGTACCTCTGGTCCGTGTCGCTCGGTCTGGTGGGGCTGACACTCGGCGTCGTGTTGATAGGCCTCATTTTATGGGCAATCATCTGGCACGCATAGCTCCCGCACCCGAGTGCTCACAACGTGTAAGGAGATTTGATGTCAAAATGTCCCGCTTGCGGCGAGTCGGTTACCGGCAAGTTCTGCAGCAACTGTGGCGCCACGCTGGGCGACCTGTCGTGCTCCAAATGTGGAGCGGCTCTCAAGAAGGACGACCGCTTCTGTCACAAATGCGGCGCACCGGTCAGAGCATCGCGTGATTCGCAGTCACCGGTGCCGTGGATCGTAGCCGGCGCGGCGGTGGTCGTCCTCGCGCTCGTCGTGATTGTGCGGTTTACAGGATCCGCTGGCCCGCCCGCGCAAGGCGCGGCGCCGGCCGCCGCGGGGCCGGGAGGCGCCGCCGGCCCCGTGGACCTCAGCTCGATGACGCCTCGGGAGGCGGCGGACCGGTTGTTTGAGCGGATCATGATTGCACACGAGGCCGGAAACGCCGATCAGGTCGCGTTTTTCCTGCCCATGGCGATACAGAGCTATCAAATGCTGGAGCAAAAAGACACCGACGCGCACTACCACCTCGGGCTGATTCACACCGTGGGGGGACAGGCGGACGCGGCCCTGGCGCAGGCGGATTCGGTGGAGTTGGGAGCACCCAACCATCTTTTCGCGAGCATGTTGCGGGCAACCGCGGCGCGAATCAAGGGAGACTCAGCGGGTGTGCGCCGGGCTTATCGCACGTTTCTCGACTCGTACGAAGGTGAAATAGCGACGCAAAAGCCTGAATACAGCGCGCATCAAAACGCGATCGAGGCGTTTCGAACGGAAGCTCGCGGACTCAACGGCGGCTGAGCGCCGGGTGCGGGCCTAGAACGCGGTGCTGAGCCCCGCCGTCCGGCGTCCCTCATTCTGTTCGACATCCCAGGTCACCTCACCCAGCAACCGCAGGTTGCGGCGCAGCAGGTACCCGGCGCCGCCGGTCAGCGTCTCATACCGCCCGATGTCACTCGGGCCACCCAGGCGCACGTTGAGGAGGTCGCGGTTGGAGGTCACGCGATTGTAGAGTGCGAGTCCGTACCACCGACTGGCTGAGGGCTGGAACAACAGCTCGATAAAGCCGCCTTTGGTAATTCCCGTCGGCTCGTCGGGCATGAACGTGGCCCGGTCATCGTCCCGACGGATGTACTGTCCGTTCAGCTCGAACGGCCCGTATGAAAAGGTCAGATCGCCGCCAACCATCCAGACAGTATTCTCGACCGTTGGACCGTTCTCCTGTGATCCCTCCTGTTTTCCGTAGTATGCCATCGCGCCGAGCCGAAGGTGTTGCGTATCGTCTCGGCTAACATGGCCGAAGACACTCTTGATCGCGTCGTTGTCGAGCCGCCGATCCGGCTCGGCCGGACCCCTGCCGTTACCGTTGACTGCTTCGCCCGTGATCGTGAATCCACCGAATTCACCGACGGCCATGACGC
>JBFHWR010000322.1:0-4440 GCA_041599395.1 Gemmatimonadales bacterium
CCCCGGTATCAACACGCGCCACTCCTCCATGACCGACACCAGCTCGAAGGGAACGTTACGCTCGATGACCAGGGGTTCGTATCGCGCCCGCCGATACCGGCGCATCAGTTCGTCGATCCGCGCCGAGTCGAGCCGGAGAATGTTTGCCACACGATCGAGCGTTGCGCGAAGAGAATCCGCATCCGACGCGAGGACGGCAATCGTGTACCCCGGCACATTATCGACCAGGATTTCCCCATCGCGGTCGGTAATCAGTCCCCGCGGCGCCCGCAGGGGAACAGGCCGCAACCGATTCTCCTCCGACTGGAGCTGATAGCGACTGGAGTTCATCACCTGCACCCGGAAGAACACGAGGGTCAGGATTCCAAAAATTCCCAGGACCAACGTCCTGCCCGCGGAAGCCCGCCGCATCACCCGATGCCGATCGTGCCACGTCATTCGCTAAACCTAACCCGAAGCCATCCCCGAAAGACGAATAACACCAGGACTCCGGTCGCCGCGGTCGTCAAGGCCAAGAGCGGAGACCAGAACGCCAACTGCCAGAGGACCGCCGAACCCTCGGCATGCCGGCCCACCAACAACACCAACGCATCCCGCACCCAACAGCCCACGAAGAAAAAACCCGCATTGACCAGCAGGTGGTCGGCGAAGAACACCGCCTTCCCCCACGCCGCGAGGTAGCCAACCGCCGTATGCGCCAACGCCCCTGCGCCGAACGCGGCCGGAGATAAGGCATCGGCCACGAAACCGACCAGAAATCCCGCGATGGCGGCATGACCCGGCCGCGCCTGGATTGCGAAAACCAGGAGCGCCACCAGCAAGAAATCGGGGGCTGCCCGCGCGCTGCCGAGAAATGGACGAACCGCAAACTGCAGCGTCACCAGGAACAGGAGCAGCGCCGCCAACCGGAGCGGGCCCCGTCCCCGATAGCGCTTCACCGACGGCCCTCAAAGGCGTCTCCGACATCGGCTACGCTCTCCGTCAGGATAATGACGTGCGTAACGGCGCCTGGGTGGACGGCGGGTCGCACGATGTACGTGCGTGCCCAGCCTTCTTCCTGTTCCCCGACGGAGATGACCTGACCGATGGGAATGCCGCGGGGATACACGCCTCCGATGTTGCTCCCGCGTCCCGACGTGAAGATCCGCGTGCCATTGGGAATCACGTCAACATACGGGACACCCTTGAGCTCCATGAGCACGGTGCTCAATCCCTCGGCCCCGCGGGGAGCGATGATGCCAAACGTTCTGCCGTCTTCCGTCATCGCGCTGGCGCGGAAGTCCGGGTGGGTCCAGAGAATCGCGACGGAGGTGCGCGCCCCAACAGTACGCACCACGCCAACCAGGCCTTCAGGAGTGACGACCGGCGCCATCACCGCGACGCGACGGTTGCGTCCGGCCGAAAGCATGAGCGTAAAGCCCTCCATAGCCGATGACTGTCGAAGCACCTCCGCACCGACGTGCGAGATCCCAATCCGGCCCGAGAGATCGAGCAGACTTCGTAGCCGCTCGTTTTCCGCTTGCAGCGGGAACACCGCAGTCGCTTCGGCGGCTGCCGTATCGCGCTGTGCAACCAGGCGTATGTATGCTCCTCGCGCTTCTCGAAGCTGGGTTGCCTGCGCCTGGACCGCGAGGAAGGGGGCGAGAATCGTCCCGGTCACTCCGGACACGACAGCGTTCTGTACCTCAACAGGTGCGACCCGGGCCATGATCGACAGCAGCAGACAAATGAGGAATGCAAAGGTGTCGCGACGGCCCGTGAATCGCTCGGGTGCGATGCCCACGTGACTATGTCGTCAGAACCGGTCGGTACTTCTGGGGATCGTCGAGGATCCGCCCCACGCCTCGCACCACGCACGTCAGTGGATCTTCATCGATCCTGACCGGGAGCGACGTTTCTTGCGACAATACGACATCGAGCCCCCTGATCAAGGCGCCACCTCCCGCCATGACAATCCCCCGGTCCACGATGTCACTCGCGAGCTCCGGGGGCGTGATCTCGAGCGCGCGGCGAACCGCGTCGACGATCTGCTGCACGGGCTCTTGAATCGCCTCGCGGATTTCGCTCGAATGCACGCGGACCACCTTGGGAATCCCCGACACCAAGTCCCGCCCCTTGGCGTCGATCTCCTTCTCGTCGTCCACCGGCGCGGCAGACCCGATCTGGATCTTGATGGCCTCAGCCGTCGGCTCTCCAATCAGCAGATTGTAGTTCTTCCGCATGAACTGCACGATGGCTTGGTCAAGCTCGTCGCCTCCGGTGCGGATCGAGGTGTCGCTCACGATCCCCGACAGCGCGATGACCGCAATCTCCGTCGTGCCTCCGCCCACATCGATGACCATGTTGCCCGTGGGGGTCTCGACCGGGAGCCCGACACCAATCGCCGCCGCCATCGGCTCCGCGACCATGTAGATCTCCTTCGCGCCGGCGGAGTGCGCGCTGTCCCGAACGGCGCGCCGCTCCACTTCCGTGATCCCGCTGGGCACGCAGACGATCACTCGCGGCTTCACCTTGAAGAAGTGCTTCTGAATGATCGACTCGAGAAAGTATCGCAGCATCTTCTCCGTGACATCGAAATCCGCAATAACGCCGTCCTTGAGCGGACGCACCGCGAGGATGCCCTCCGGTGTTCGGCCAAGCATTCGTTTGGCTTCGAGTCCGATGCCCTTGATCTTGCCCGTGGCCTGTTCCACCGCGACCACCGAGGGCTCGTTGAGCACGATGCCCTCGCCAAGCACGTAGATCAGCGTGTTCGAGGTCCCCAGATCGACGGCGATCTCGTTCGCGGGCAAGAGCGAGCCAAGAGATAGTTTGGGCCAGCGCATCACATTCCGACTGAGTGGGCTACCTGTCCGACGCTCCAAACGCGCTCGGAAGCCAAGTCGCCTAACATAACAGGTGCCCTAAGTTATGACAAGATGGAGAGTTACCGCGTTTGCGGCCCGCCGCGGAATCAGAGGAAATCGTCCGTCCGGGCAAGCTCGAGATCAAACGCCTCGGCCACGCCGGGGTACACCACCTTCCCCTTGACGACGTTGAGGCCTTTTTTCAGCGCCGAATCTTTGCGGCATGCGTCTTTCCATCCGGCGCCCGCCAGCTTCCGCGCGTAGGCGAGCGTCGCGTTGGTGAGGGCCAGCGTCGAAGTCCGCGGCACCCCCCCAGGCATGTTTGCAACACCATAATGCACGACCCCATCGATTTCGTACGTGGGCTTGTCGTGCGTGGTCGGCTCGATGGTCTCGATACATCCCCCTTGATCGACTGACACGTCGACCACCACCGCGCCTTGCTTCATGATGGCGAGGTCCTCGCGCCGAACGAGTTTCGGCGCCTTGGCACCCGGCAACAGCACCGCGCCAATCACCAGGTCCGCCAACGGCAAATGCTCCAGGATGTTGTGGCGATTCGAATGTAGCAGCGTCACGTTTGCCGGCATCACATCCGCCAGATATCGGAGCCGCTCGAGTGACACGTCGAGTAGCGTCACGCGAGCCCCAAGCCCGGCGGCCATCTTCGCGGCATTCGCCCCAACCGCCCCACCCCCCAAGATCAACACCTCGCCGCGCTCCACGCCAGGAACACCACCGAGTAGAATGCCCCGCCCGCCAAGATGGCGCTCGAGGTACCGCGCTCCCTCCTGGACCGCCATCCGCCCGGCCACTTCACTCATCGGCGTCAACAGGGGCAACTCACCCGACGGGAGCTGGACCGTCTCGTATGCAATTGCAATGCAGCGTGCATCGATCACAGCACGAGTGAGTTTCTCGCTTGCCGCAAAGTGGAAGTACGTGAACACCACCCGGTCTTCCCTGAGCAGCGACCATTCCGGTTCCGTCGGTTCCTTCACCTTGAGAATCATGTCGGCGTCGGCCCAGACGTCGGCTGCTTTCGCAACGAGCCTCGCACCCGCTTCCGTATACAGCTCGTCCGGAAAACCGCTCCCCAAGCCCGCACCTGCCTCGATGAGCACTGTGTGACCGTCAAAGACGAGCGCCTCGACCCCCGCGGGAACGAGTGCGATGCGATTCTCGTTCGCCTTGATCTCGGTTGGCACACCAACAATCATGGTCACCTACTTACGCGAATTGTCACGCGGAAACCGGTCAGTTGGGACCGAGCCACACCATCGTCTGACGCGCCGGATCGAGAAATTGTGCGGCCACGTCCGTCACCTGCTCCGGCGCCACGGCATCGATGTCCGCCAAGACGCGATCGATCGTGCGATACGGTTGATCGTACACCGCCATCGTCGCCAGCCGGTACATCCGCGCCGCGGGGCTCTCGAGGGACAGGGTGACTTGGCCCTTGAGCTGCTGCTTGGCTTCCGGGAGCGAATCGCCGTTCAATCCGGAGCTGGCCAGGTCACTAAGCTCGTTCTCGATCGCCGTCACCGCCAGCTCCGCCTTGGAGGGATGCGTCCCGACGTACACGCCGCCTACC
>JBFHWR010000323.1:0-4405 GCA_041599395.1 Gemmatimonadales bacterium
GCACAAGACGACGGCATCGACTGCACCCGCCTGCGTCTTGACCCAATCGAGTGCTTGTGCGACATCCTCACGGTTCGTGATGTCCATCCGCCGCACGTGGACTTTGTCTCCGTGCGCGCTCCTGCACGCATCCAGTCCCGCCTGGTCGATGTCGACCACCCACACGCGGGTCCCGCGTGACGCCACCATGTCGACCAGCGATCGACCGATACCGCGTGCACCACCGACCACGAGCACGTTGGTCGTTGACGTACTCATGTTGCCTCTTCTCCCTCGAGTCGTTGAAGAGCCATTGCCGCCAAGGTTCGGATGGGATGATGAATGGCGCGCGGCGCTCCCGCGTTACAGAACGCGGTCCCCCGGGCTAGTCGCCCTGCCCCTCCGTGGCAACGGAGATCTTGAAGCCATCGGGATCGGCGACCGAAAACACCCGCGCGCCCCACGGCTGCGTGGCCGGCTCGGCATCGAGCGTGCCGCCGCGAGACTTGATGGCCGCGGCGAGCGCATCCACGTCTTGATTGGTCGTACAGTAGATCCGAAAGCCCACGCCCTTGGGCCGGTTGCGTCCCTTGGCAAAATCGTCCTGGGCGAGGCCGATGTTCGCATCACCCGCTTTGAGCGACGCTCCTCTGAGCGTGCCATCGTCCCCTCTCCACTCTTCGCCGATGGTGAAACCCAAGATGTCGCAATACCACTTGATGCTGGCCTCCAGGTCGTTCACGGTGAACATGGGTGCCAGTGACTTGAGCGTCAGGGTCTGAGATGCGGTGGTCATGGTGGGTCCTTTGGTTTGGTGTCCTGCAGCCAATTATACCCCGAATCCCGGCGAGCGCGATCAGCCAGGCTGGGTGCATCGGCTTCAGCTCATCGACACACGGGCGACTACGGGCGCCGCCGTTCGAACGGCCCGCCCATACGTTTCACCCAATCGGTCCCCGCGCGCTCGAGCAACGTCCATTCATAATGGTCTCGATCGCGAAACGTCCACAGCTCTCTCATGACGGTCGGCGTGCCATCGGCGGTATACGTTGTCAGGACGTGTTGCAGCTCGTTGCCCGACAATCTGGTCTCGTACTCCCACGTCACCATCGGCATGTCGATCGCGACGCCGTATGCCCGCACCACCCGGTCCGCGGGATGCCAAAACCAAATCCCTTCGGAGACCAGCTTGGGCGTGCCGTTCGCGATGAAGTAACCCTTGGCGCGAATCGCTTGTTCGCCGACGCCCCACTCGAAGGTCTGGAAGAATTCATCTCCCTGGTACCACTTCCCTCCCACCATCCTCCCGAGAACCTCCATCGCCGCGCGCTCCAACGTATCCCGCGGCTGCGAGACCGCAGCGCCCGCGGGATCCTGCGGCGACGGATCGGTGCGGTGCCCGGCTTCAGCGTCCGAGAGCACAGAGAAGCATACGAATGCGGCGAAGAGACAGGGAATGCCTGTACCTATCATGGTTGTGATTTCCTTTCTCGAGTTGTGGCTGCGAGCCCCACCCAGATAGCCTCCGTGGCTCCCCGCGCGATCTGCTCCGCAACCTGCAAATCCACCGGCGGACCCAATTGCTGATCGAGCAACAGCACAGCCAATCCGTGCACCAGGGACCACGCAACGAGCGGTCCCATCGCGCCCTGCTGAGCGCGGGCATCCGTCCCCGCCGACTGCTCGACCAGGTCCTCGAGCACGCCAAACGTCTGCTGAGCTGCCGTCGCGAGATCCGGGTGCGCGCGCTTGTCGGCAAGCTCCGGGCTGAACATCAAACGAAACAGCTGGGGATTGGCGACCGCAAACCGGACGTACGTGATCCCCGCTTCCTGGAGCTGGCGTGCCGGCCGCCCAGCAACCTGCTCGGCACTTTCCCGGATCTCTCGAGCCAGCTTCCGAAAACCGTGGGCGCCGACCGCCGCCACGAGCGCAGCGCGATCGTCAAAGTGGTTGTACGGCGCCATGTGGCTGACGCCTACCTTCCGCGCAACCGCCCGGAGACCCAATGCGCCGGCACCCTGTGACTGAACGATGTCGACCGCTGCCGCTACCAGCGCGTTTGCGAGGTCACCATGGTGATACCGCCGTCTGGACCGGCGACGCTTCGTGGGGTGCATCGGCGCGCATTGACTCCCGAAAGTTTACAGCGTAAATATTAGTCGGTGGTCCGCGTCGGTCAAGCACTCGGCCAGCCGCGGGAGATGGAAGCGCTACGCAGGAGAGGGGTAAATCGCCATGCGCATCAAGGGAACTCGGGCGTTGGTTACCGGAGCATCCAGCGGCATTGGGCGCGCTGTCGCGCTCAAGCTCGCGCGCTTCGGAGCCGACGTCGCGCTGGTTGCCAGGCGGGCCGATGCGCTGGAGAACGTGGCCCGGCAGGCACGAGGACACGACGGCACGGTGCTGGTGGTGCCGTGCGACGTGTCAGACGCCGCCGCCGTGGCGCGGGCCTATCACAAGGTCAAAGACGAACTGGGCGCTCCGGACATTGTCGTGAACGCAGCGGGATTTGGCGTGTGGAAGCCGTTTCTCGAGATCACTGAGGCGGAGCACACGCGCATGATGAATGTCATGTACTGGGGTGCTTTCCACTGGATCCGCGCGGCCCTGCCCGACATGATCGCGCGCGGGCGCGGGCACGTCGTCAACATCTCCGCCGGTTCCGGCCGCTTCGCGCTCCCTGTCACGAGTGGCTACAGCGCCGCCGCGTTCGCGCTGGGAGGATTCTCCGAAGCGCTGCATCGCGAGATGCTTGGCCGGCGCATCGGGGTGTCGTGCATCTATCCGGGCTCGGTCCGCACTGCGTTCTGGAGCGAGCGTGACACGCCGCGCCGAGGTATCCCACCTCTGGTGCGCTACGCGCCAAAGCTCTCGCCCGACGCCGTCGCGCGGAATGTGTGTTACGCGATTTGGCTCGGGATGCCGGTCCGGACGCTCCCGATCTTCGTCGCGGCTCTCGCCAGGGCCAACGCCCTGTGGGTCCGCCTGGGAGATCTCATTCTCTGGAAGTGGTTCGTACCAGTGGTCGTAGCGCTAGTGCTGGTACGAGTGTTGGTCCGTTAGAGGGGAGAATGGAGAATGGAGAATGGAGAATGGAGAGTGGAGAGTGGAGAATGGAGAATGGAGAGTGGAAAATTGGGACTAGGGAGGGACGTTAGAGCAGACGGGGTTTGTTGAGACACCCATGGGCTACCGTCTGGTCATCTTGTCGCATCTCGTGGGCGTCTTCGCCTTTCTCGGGACGTTCGTCGCGGCGTGGCTCGCCTACGCGTGCGCCCGCCGGACGCGCTCGGCCACTCGGGTCGCGGCTCTCTACGAGCTGGTCAATGCAGGTGATCGGTGGCTCACTCCGATGTCGGTGGTCGTGATCCTGGTGAGCGGCTTCCTCGCAGCAAGCCTTAGGGGGCTCTCGGTTACGGGAACCGGGTGGATCCTCTGGTCGCTCATCGCGTTTGGCGTCTCGGGTATCGTGTTCGTGACGAGGCTAAGCGGACTACAGCGGTGGCTGGCAACGAGCGCGGAGTCGCGTCGTGAGGTTGGCGGGGACGTCGCTCACGCGTATCGGCTGGCGCTCACGTCGTGGGCCCGGTGGGCTACGATCGGGACCGCAGCGGTCTTGATCGCGCTCGGCCTCATGGTGCTCCAGCCGAGCCTTCCCGGTTTCTAACGGCGGCGTGAGTCTCGCTTACACTTCCACGGTCCGGAGAAACCCGTCGAGATCCTTTCGGAGTTGTGGCGTGTCGTCATGCCCGTGGCTGCTCACCGCATGCGCCGCCGCCGCGGAAATCAAGTCCTCCCGTTGGGCTGCGGGTCCCATGATGACCAACTGGCAGTTTTTCTCGCTGGGGAAGTCACCGCAGTTCGCAACCAGCCAGGTTCCCTTGCCAATCTTGATGTCCTTGAGCGCCATCTGGTCCTCCACTCGACTGACGTTTTCTGCGCCTCCCACCGCCCCCCGCCCAATACCTGAGGCCGAGCATCCAACTTAAACCCCTACCACCTAACACCTAACACCTAAGGAGATTGCCGTCGGGGAATCGAACCTGTCAAGGAACTCTGATCGAGGTCGGAAGTCTCGGCGGAGCGGCAGATGGGACACATTTGCATCTCCGGCTGCCGTTCGAACTCGAGGACGACGGGCCCTAGCGTGACCGACGTGTCCTGCAGCTCGACGGTCAGCGTCATGCGACGCCCCTCCACCGTACCGAAGAAGCGCGCCGGATGGAGGATGCCGCGGTTGACAGGGTACGCGTCGATGTTGTGCTCACCCGGCACGTCAAACCGGCCGTCTGAGTCGAGCGGCACCGTACGTTGGATGTCGCCCCTGGTGCAGCCGATGTGCACGTGTGTACTCGTGTCGGAAGCGATGAGTGCCGCGTCGTCACCACCCCAGACCCCCGCGAGCACCCGATCGGGCTCGGCC
>JBFHWR010000324.1:0-4405 GCA_041599395.1 Gemmatimonadales bacterium
CTCCTGGTGCACGATCTCTGGCCCGCCCTCCAGCGGGCGTACGACTGGTGTCTGAGTACGGAGACGGACGGCGACGGCATCATCGAGAACACGTCTGGTGGTCTCGGGGCAATCGAGGTGGGGGCGATCGGCGAGCGGCTACATCAGGACATCTATCTCGCCGCCGTGTGGATCGAGGCGCTCGCCGCGATGCAGGAGCTGGCCGCGTTCATGGGTAATGTTGAGATCGCGCAAGGCGCCGCGGCGCTCGAGCAGACGGCAACCGCTACGCTCAACCGGGAGTACTGGCGTGAGCGGGAAGGTCACCATGCATTCGGCATCCTCCAATCCGGTGGGACGAACGACAACCTGACCGTGTGGCCCGCTACCGCCGCGGCGTTCGGCCTTCTCGACCCGGAGCGGGCGGCTCTCACGCTCCGGAAGTTGGCCACCGACTCGGTGAGCGCCGACTGGGGTGCACGAATGCTGTCCACGGGAAGCTCGCTCTACGATCCTGTGCATTACAACATGGGTGCCGTGTGGCCATTCGTGACGGGCTTTGTGAGCTGGGGGCAGTACAACTACCGGCGGCCGTGGGCCGGGTACCCGCTGATCGACGCGCTCAAGCAGCTGACGTTTGACTGGGCGCGCGGCCGTCACCCGGAGCTGCTGTCGGGAACGTACTATCGCCCGCTGGACGAAGCCGTGCCGCACCAATTCTTCGCCACGTCCATGCTCGTCTCGCCGCTGATAATGGGATTGTTGGGTTGGGAACCCGACGCGCCCAATCAGCGCGCACGTCTCGCGCCGCAACTTCCGCCTGGCTGGGAGCGTACGACCGTCCGGAATCTCCGCGTGGGAGCAAGCGCGCTGGACGCGGAGTTCGAGCAGGCGGCCGGTCTATTCCAGGCAACAATTTGGGCACGCGGCCCGCCGCTGACGCTGGAGCTTGCAATACCCATCCCGGCGGGTGCCAGCGATCTCCGCTCCGCGACACCGGCTGACTCGGTCGCGAACGGGCAGTACGTCGTCACGGTGCAACCCACATCCACACCCTCGCGCGTGGCGCTCGCCTGGTCCGGCGGGCTCGTGGTCGAGCCGGCTACCGCGACGCTCGAGCCCGGCCAACCGAGTCACGGTCTTCGCGTGGTGGACTTTCGCTATGGGGAGGGAGTCTGGCTTCTCGTGGTCGAAGGGTCGGGCGGGCATACGTATGAGCTTTCACTCCACGGAGAGCCGTTCTCGCACATGACGGGAGCGGAGCTGCTGGGTCGCGAAGGTGCGGAGTCGATGATTGCGGTGTCGTTTCCCGAAGGAGTGGGACGCAGGACGCGCGAGATCCGGATCTTTCGATAAGGGGGGCCCGGGTGACGCTGTTGGGGTTGATGAGATCTGTCCTGTGGGACTGGTCCGTGTTCTGATCTACGGCGCGATCGACCTCGTGATCTACGCGACGGTGATCGGAACCATTCTTGCTTGGGTTTCTCCACTCGCGCACTCATGGTCTAACTCCACATGAAACCAACCGCCGCGAAGATCATTGACCTGTCGGGCGACGCGTTCGCGCCACTCTCCTACTCGGTGCGGCTTGCGTTCATGTTGGGACCGCCGTTCGCCTTCGGCCTTGCGCTGCTGCTGACAGGGCTCCTGGTGAGTCCGGGAGCCGCGGGGTTCGTGATCAGTATGGCGGTGGCTACCGTGGGAGGCGGGAAGCTCGTGATCCTGGCAGGTGCCGTGGAGCGGGCCCCGGTCGGCCCGTGGGCACTGGCCGCTCTCATCGTTTACATCGATCTCGCCACGGCGTTGATCATGTTGGGCGGGATCCACTACCTCTACCGGCTTCCATGGATTGGACGCCGGATGGCGGGGGCGCGGGAAATGGGATGGCGTCTCCTCGAGCGCAATCCGTGGGTGCGTCGGGCCACGTGGCTGAGCCTGGCAGCGTTCGTTGCTGTCCCGTTCTACGGCACCGGAGCGCTCATGGGTGCCGTGATGGGCAGGATGTTGGGACTGTCGCGATGGTCGATCGTGATTTGTACGGTATGCGGTTCGCTGTTCGGGTCCAGCGCGCTCGCACTAGCCAGTGACTATTGGGCGGAACGCATCAACGCGATCGCCCAGCGGCCGGTGCTCGGTTTCGTGCTCGTCGTGATGATCGTCAGTCTAATGATTCTTGGCTCCCATTGGCTGCTTGGTCACCCGCACGGGACGGGCGCGCGGGACGGGAGCCCACCGACCTGAACCGAACTCGGTCCTAGGTGGGCGCGTACCCACGATGGAACGGCCGGGCCGGCTGCGCAGCGCTGGATGGTTCGCTGCGCATCGTACCCGGTCTCCCGCACATCAGCGGCCCGGCGTCATGGCGCGAGGCCCGCGTCCTAGTGGTTCTTGCCGAACCGGTTGTCGAGATACCGTGTGACGACCTCGCGTGCCCCTAGGCCAACGGCCAATGCCGCGGCGAGAGCCGCCGCGCCAAAGAGAATCAGAAAGCCGTTCGTCACGATCTCCTGGCCGATTCGTAGTTGCTCCAACGCGATCGCAAAAGAGAACACGACGAGCGCGTAGCGCGAGAGCGTTCCCACCAGTGGTGCTTCCTCGACCCCCGCGTTTGCAGCAGCGGTTCTTACGAGCGCACCGATGAACTGCGCCACGTAGAGTCCGACGGCCACGACGATGACGGCTACAATGATGTTCGGGATGTAGAGCAGAATCTGGTTGAGCAATTCCGATGCTACTTGGAGCCTGAGGGCGTTCACCGCCGTGACGAGCACGATCAGCATGATCAGCCAATAGACCAACACAGCGACCACATCCGTTGTGCTCTGCTGGACGCCGCCCTTTGCCAAGAACCCATCGATCCCGCCCTTCTCGGTGAGCGTTGGGAACTTGACGAGCTTGAGTCCGCGGTAGACCGCGGTCTTCAAGATCTTGGCCACGATCCATCCCACAAGAAGGATGACGATCGCCGCCAAGATGTTGGGCATGGATTCAGCTACCCCGCGCAGGAATGCGCTGACGGAGTCCCGAATGATGTCTTGGAATTGCACGGTCACCTCCCCTGGTTTAGTCGGCGACCCAGTCGTGTCGGAGGGGGGGATCGCCGCTAGTTTGGGTTTCCCGGAGAGAACCCGCCGGGAACCGGGGTCGATACCTGTCTTGAGGTTGGCCGTCGAGAGCATCGCGCTGGAGAGCGGCGCACGACGCTCTGGTTCTACATCTTGATCTCCGATCTAGATTCAGGTCCCTGCGACACCGGACTGCCCCTTGATCCGCCGCCAAGCTCCCTTGGCCTTGCCGAAGGTATCACAGACAGGACAGGTCCAATCCATGCCCACCGGCCTCTCTGGATGGGCATCATTGTCAGGTGGTGAGAGAGCATGGTATAGCTTGCATTCTTTCGCAAACGCCACTTTCGGGGAAACCGCGTAGCTGTACATGAAGAGTGGCGCGCTCGTCCTCCCAATCCAGGATTTCAGCTTTGCATTTACGCCAGAGTCGGCCCTGCCAACGTACGCGACCACGAACTCCCCGGTGTCGCTGTCCAGGCTCCCGAGCACGTAGTTCCCCACGGCCACCTTGGCGACGTTCGCATCGATGGCGGTAGTGTCTAGGCTGTGGGGACCCCTCATCGCCAGCTCCACTCCGGAGCCTCCTTCCTGGGTTCGCCGGACCCCTGTTCGACCTGCCCAATCGCAGTGGCCAGCCTGGCCAGGCCCAATCACCATGTACAGGGAATCAGATCACGACCGACGCTAACGTGCGGTCTTCTTCCGTGTTACGGGTGTGTTTTCATACGTAGAGAATCTGCGTCATGTGTACCCATGGCTGCAAGTTGAGCCGGACCGGTGGCATTGTGACGTGAGTGAGGGCGGTTTGCCTGTGCGGTTCGGCCCGCGCTGGGCCTAGTGTGGGTCAGGGTCCGGTGGCCACGGTGCTCAGATGCATCATCTTGTCGCTTCACGTAAATTGGGTGGCCTGTTCCACCTTCACGTGAGACCAACGCCATGAACGCCAGTCGGAAGTTGCAACTCGCCGTTACGCTTGCCGTTTCCATCACCTTTGTCTTGCCCTCGCCGACGCTGGTCGCCCAACAGAGTTCCGGGCCCATCGTGCTCGACTCGGCGTTTCTCGCCGGGTACAACTGGCGCAACCTGGGGCCCGACCGCGGCGGCCGGTCCATTTCCGTCTCGGGGGTGAAGGGTCGGCCCAATGAGGCGTACTTCGGCGCCACGGGGGGAGGGCTCTGGAAAACCATTGACGGCGGGGAAAACTGGGCGCCGGTCACGGACTTCAAGATCACGTCGGCGTCAGTCGGGGCAGTGGCGGTGAGCGAAACCAACCCCGACCTGGTGTTCATCGGAACCGGCGAGACGTGTATCCGGGGCAATATCATGCCGGGAGACGGTGTATATCGGAGCCGCGACGC
>JBFHWR010000325.1:0-4401 GCA_041599395.1 Gemmatimonadales bacterium
CTGGGCTGCGCTCGTGTTCTCCGAACAGATCCAGTGGCGTCCTGCATATTTTGCGCTCTTGCTCTTTCCTCCAGCCTGGTCATACATCGCGATTTATCGGCTGGACAATTTCCTGCTTGCTGCCGGTCCCGCCGTCCTGTTTCTGAGTATCGCCTCATTTTGGACGGGGTGGGTATTACTTCGCCATCACCGCCAGGTCGGGTCCCGTGGAGCTGCGCTGCTTGCGGGTGCACTGTTTCTGTGGGCCGCGCACCATCTCGACTATCCATTCCTACGAGCCCGCGGCGCGTGGAATCCGTGGGGATACTATCTCGATATCACGTTCGAATTGGCAATGGGTTTGGGCATCCTCCTGCTGGTCCTCGACGATCTCCATCGCGGTGTTCGCGCCCTCTCGACGCTCTCCGCCGACCTGCAGCCAGGAAACACCCAACACGATGTGCTAGGCACGGTGCTCGAGCGTCCGCTCACGCTCCCGGCCGTCAAGGGGAGCGCGGTCTATCTGCTTCAGGATGGCGTGCAGTTTGTGCGTGGCGCGGGAGTGTGTGTGGCATGGGCCACCGCGCCACCCGATGGCGCCGTCGAGGCTGCCGTACATCGGGCGGTGGCGACGGGGAAGCCGGAGATCGCCCGCGATCGACCGGGTCCCGCTTCCACCCACGCGTATGTGGCTGCGCTTCCATTGCGGGTGGGCCACGAGGTCACGGGCGCCTTCGTCATTGTGGGAGATGCGAGGGATCCCTTTGCAGCCCTGGACACCCGATTCCTAGTCGCGCTGGGACAGCAAGTTGGCGCGGCGCTGGCGAATGCGGATCTCTATCGCAGCCTGGAGGCGCGCACCGTTGAGCTGGAACGGCTGGCGACACGGATGGTGCGGCAGCATGAGGCAGAGCGTGGGAGGCTCTCCCGTGAGCTGCATGACGAGACGGCGCAGCTCTTCTCGGCGGTCAAGCTGCAGCTCGGTGTCGTGCAAGAATCCGCGCCCCCCGAGATGGCCGGGCGGCTGGGCCGAGCGCTCACACTCATCGACAGCGGTATCAGCAGCATCCGGAGAGTAACGCGGGATCTCCGTCCCTCGCTGCTGGACGATCTCGGGTTGCTGCCCGCACTCCGCGCGCTCGTGGACGAATTCGGTGAGCGGAGCAGTCTCCTGACCCGCCTGAGTGCACCCGAGTCGCTCCCGCCGCTCTCCCCCGAGACGGAACTCGCGTTGTTTCGTGCTTTGCAAGAGGGCTTATCCAACGTCGCCAGGCATTCGGGGGCCCGGTCCGTCACCGTGCGCGTGGCGGTAACGGGTACCCGGATCTCACTGACCGTGCAGGACGACGGCCGTGGTTTGCCGCCGGGGCATTCGCTCGGCCACTTCGAACACGCTGGCCGCTTTGGGTTGGCCGGTATGCGAGAGCGAATCGCTAGCCTTGGCGGAACACTGACTGTGAACGGTTCCGAAGGAGAGGGTGTCGGCCTAGTGGTGGAAGTACCACTGGGCGCGGAGCCTGAATCGTGACCAAGGGTCCTGTGCGCGTGCTGGTTGTGGACGATCATGCGGTCGTACGGGAGGGGATCCGGCACGTCCTGGTGGAAAGTGAGGGGTTCGAGGTGGTGGCGGAGGCCGATGGCGCCACTGATCCCGTCGCAGTGGCTGAGCAGCATGATCCGGACGTGGTTGTATTGGACGTCAATATGCCCGGAGAATCGGGACTCAAGATCGCAGCGCGCTTTCGCGAGCGGCGTCCCGGCACGAGAATTCTGATGCTGAGTATGCATGATCAGGCCGAATACGTACTCGGAGCAGTGCGCGCGGGAGCGCACGGCTACTTGCTCAAAGATGCTGGACCGGCGGAACTGCGGGAGGCGGTGCGGGCCGTGTACGAGGGCGGCGAATTCTTTAGCCCGTCTGTGGCCGATCGGCTGAGCGCGGCGCTCCGCGGAGAATTCGAAGAGGCGCAGCAATCGGGTCCGCTCCGAGAGATCACTGCACGCGAGCGAGAGGTATTGGTCGAGATCGCGGACGGGAAGACCAACAAGCAAATCGCGGCAGCACTCGGCATCAGCCCCCGAACGGTGGAAACGCATCGCGAGAGTCTCATGCGGAAGCTCGACATTCGGACCGTGGCAGGGCTGACCCGGTTTGCGCTCGACTGCGGTATTGCGCGGACCGATTAGCCGGACCTCCCCCTCCGTACTATTACGGAGTCGCTCACCGTAAAGACCCGAATATCGCCTCACCTTGCGATTGCCTATCGTGTTGGGTGGGTAGTCCCGTCCGTCTGCGCTCGTACCTCAATGCGAATGCCAGACGCAAAACTGCCACACCAACCATTTCGCAGGTGTCACAATGAGACCCCTATTCCTCATATCGTTCAGTCTGATGATGTCCCTCGGGTCAACGACGAATGCTGGGGCTGTACAGCAACAGCATCCGGACACAGCGCGCTCGGATGCCGCGCTCGCCGATACGAAACCGCACCGACTCACTCCGATCATCATCACGGCCACGCGGACCTTCAAGGACCTGTTCGAAGCCCCCAATCCTGCCAGCGCGATTGGCAGCGGGGCGATCCGCGAGGAAGCCCCCAATACCATCACGGACCTGTTTGCGTCGTTGCCAGGGCTCGACGTCACCGGTGTCGGCCCGACGCAGGGACGGCCGTCCATCCGCGGGCAACGCGGCCAACGGATTCTCGTGCTGGAAGACGGGCTGCGTCTCAACAACTCCCGCCGGCAACAGGACTTTGGAGAGATCCCGGCGCTGGTGGACGTGACTGCGCTCGACCGCGTCGAGATCGTTCGCGGACCGGCGTCGGTGCTGTACGGAAGCGACGCCATCGGAGGCGTCGTGAACCTCATTACAAAAACTCCACGCGATGAGGGGCTTCATGGCGGGCTCGGTTACCGCTACAGCACACACGACGATCAACAGAAAGTGACCGGCACCGTTGCCGGCCGCTTGGGGCGCGTGGGCTTCCGTGCCCACGCAACCGTTCGCGACGCCGAGTCCTATGCAGCACCGGCCGGCTCGTTCGGGAACATCACGCTCGCACGCGACACGGCCGTGTTCGATACCGGCGTGCAGGACGATCACTTCGACGGCTACTTGGACTACGACGTGAGTCCACATCAGCGCGTGTTCGTGAAACTCGAGCGGTACCGCGCAGACACGAGTGGGTTTGGATATGTCGATCCCGCAGCCTACGCACCGGAGCAGCCGCTCATCAAGATTCGCTACCCCTTCCAGCGGTTTGACAAGGTGACGATGGGGTATGAGTTGGCGCAGCTCGCGACACCCATTGCGGATCGGCTGAACGTGGTTGGGTACTACCAAGACAACGAGCGGCAGTTCGATCTCGATGTATTCATCCCGTTTGGTCCCGGTACGCCGCCTGGCGCAGGAGTGCAGGTGAACACGCGGAACTTCACCGATCTCGAGACTTTTGGATTTCGTATGGAAGCAAGCAAATTCGCGGCGTCACGCGTGCTCTTCACGTACGGCGCCGATTTCTTCCGGGATAACTCGACCAACACGGATGCCAGCGAATCCACCGTATTTGGATTTGGGCCCCCGATGACCGACGTAAGCGCCATTCCTCGAGTTCCGAATGCCGTTTTTCGGAGCATCGGGGCGTTCGCTCAGGCGGACATCGAGGTCCACCAACGCGCCTCGCTGATCCTTGGCGTGCGGTATCAGGACGTGAATGCCGCCACAAAGGAGACGGATGGCCTGTCGGAGCCCCTAGAATCAGAGAGCGACCGCACAGCCGTGGGCGCCGCCAGCGCCATCGTGCGGGTAACGGACAACGTGAGCGTGATCGGGTCCGTCGGTCGCGCTTTTCGCTCCCCGAATCTCGTGGAGCGGTTCTTCAACGGACTGACGCCGGAAGGGGCGGCGTTTCAGGCCCCGAACCCCGGACTGAAACCCGAAACCAGCCTCAACGTCGACTTCGGGGTGCGGTATCGCGATGCGCTGTTGTATCTCGAGGGGTTCGTGTTCCGGAACGAGATCAGGAATGGGATCCGCATCGCGCCGCGCGGTGACGAGGTGAACGGCCTCCCGGTGTTCCACAACGTCAACGTCGACAAGCTGCGGTTCACCGGTATGGAACTGTCAGGGGACATTGGGCTCCCAAACGGACTCTTCATCGGGTCCAATTACACCCACCTTTCGTCAAAGGACGTGCTCAATCCCAGCAACCCGGTGGGTGACACCTTCTCAAACAAGGTCAACATTTTCGCAGGCTACCGACACCCAGGTGACCGCCTGTGGCTCGAGTACCGCGTGCGACACAACGGGAAACGCAAAGATATCGATTTGGGAACCAACCCCGTGGGCGAGGTGCTCCCAGCGTTTACCGTCCATAGTGTGCGAGGAGGGGTGACGGTCTTTCGCCGAGGAACGCACAC
>JBFHWR010000326.1:0-4401 GCA_041599395.1 Gemmatimonadales bacterium
GCGGAGACTCTCTGGTGGAACGGTAGCGAGCAGATGTTGTGGAATGATCCGCATGTGGTAGACGGCGTCGAAAAACTGCTCGAGATATGGTCGCCGATATCGGAAGACGGCGGTCAGCGAATCGCGCGCCGTCACGGACTCGATGTCCCGCAGGCGCGGTGCCGAGATGGCGCCGACCGTGGGATGACGATACGTAGCAAACGTGAACGCAACGTCGCCTGCTCGCACGGGCGCCCCGTCGTGCCAGCGCGCGGCGGGGTTGAGGTTGAAACTGATAGTCACCGAATCTTCGAACCGCCAACTCTCTGCCAGGACGGGTGTGAACCCAGTGTCTCCGACGGTATTCAGTTCTGGGCCGATGTCTGCCAGCTTGAGGAAGAGCTGATCGGAGAGCGCGTTGTCGACGTCGCTCAGCACGAGCGGCGGAAGCAGCGTGCCTGCATCGGTATAAAAGAGCGCGACCGCGGTGCCGCACCAATCGAGGCACGTCCGTTCCGCCCTGCAGCCCGCGAGCGCGAGCAGCAGGGGCACGAACGCGGTGAGGCGAACGCTGCGGCTCATCGTCGCCAGGTCCATGCTGGGTCGGCGTACTTTGCGTTGCCGCCACATTGTGTGGGTGCGGCTCCCGTCGTCCACGTTCCGCTCCACGTGTGTTGGGCCTCTCGTATCACCGCCGGCGCGACGTCCTCGAACGCCATCGGGCGTCGCATGATTTCCGACAACGACGTGGCCATCACCACTGCTCCGGCGTTTCGGGTAACGCGCGAAACCACATCCTGCCGATTCGTGAGCAGGAGCGAACCGTGTTGGAGCAGGGCGTGGCCCTCGCGCACCTGCGCGCTTCCGATGAGCTTCGCGCCGCGTGCCACGACCTCACCCCCGACCGGTGCGGCGAAACACGCCCCGCTCGAGAGCGGGGCGGTCCGGCCATTCCGATGCGGCGCCAGGTCCGCCGCGACGCCCATCTGTCTGAGCGCGGCGGCCAGCACATGGTGAATCTCGGTGTAGGATGCGGCGAGCGAACCGAAAACCGCAATGGGCGCAACCACGGCGTATGTCAGTTCGTCATCGTGCCACACCGCGCGACCGCCCGTCGGCCGTCGCACGGTCTCGAGACCCAGACGATGAATGGCGGCTGCGTCGTAGCGGGTGCACGCCGGTTCGTTGCGACCAAAGGAAAGGCAGGGTGGCGACCATCGATAGAGCCGCAGGAACGCGCGCCCCGGGCCCCGTCCCAACTGCACCTGGCGGAGCAGCGCGTCGTCAATCGCCATGTTTTGGTGGCCCGGCCGTCCCTGCGGTTCGACGATCAGCGTCCAGTGCAACGGATGCTATGTCCCCGCGCCCATCGCGATGTATTCCTCCATCGGGGGACACGTGCACACCAAGTGCCGGTCACCGTACGCGCTGTCGACGCGCCCAACGGTGGGCCAGCTCTTGAACACGCGATTCACGGGCATGGGAAACGCCGCTCGCTCGCGCGAGTAGGGGCGGTCCCACACGTCATCCACGACATCCTCCAGGGTGTGCGGGGCGCGCTTGAGGAGATTGTTTTCACGATCCGCCCGCCCATCTTCGATCTCCCGTACTTCTTCCCTAATGGCGATCATCGCGTCGCAGAAGCGATCGAGCTCCTCTTTCGATTCGCTCTCCGTGGGCTCGATCATCATCGTGCCGGGCACTGGCCAGGAGACGGTAGGTGCGTGGAAGCCGTAATCCATGAGCCGCTTTGCCACGTCCTCGACGTCGACGCCGGCAGACTGCTTGAAGGGCCGCACATCGATGATACACTCGTGCGCGATGAGCCCGTGTTGCCCGGCGTAGAGCAGCGGGTAGTGGCCATCCAACCGGCGCGCAATGTAGTTGGCGTTCAGGATGGCGATCTTCGTGGACTCCGTGGCGCCATCGTGCCCAAGCAACGCGAGGTACGCCCATGAAATCGTGAGGATGGACGGGCTGCCCCACGGGGCGGCGGAAACCGTGCCGCACGGTTGCTCGATGCCCAGTGGAACCACTGGATGGTCGGGAAGATAGGGGCTCAAATGTGCGGCCGCGCAAATCGGGCCCATGCCGGGTCCTCCCCCTCCGTGGGGGATCGAAAATGTCTTGTGCAGGTTGAGGTGGCACACATCGGCGCCCATGTCGCCGGGCCGACAGAGGCCGACTTGGGCGTTCATGTTTGCCCCATCCATGTAGACTTGTCCGCCGTGCTCGTGCACGATGTTGCAGATCTCTTTGATCGTTGCCTCGAACACGCCATGCGTGGACGGATACGTGATCATCAACGCAGCCAACGAGTCTCGGTTCGCTGCGGCCTTGGCGCGGAGGTCGTTCAAGTCGATGTTTCCCTGCGCGTCGGTCGAGACAGGAACGACCGTCATGCCTGCCATGACCGCGCTCGCCGGGTTCGTTCCGTGCGCGGAAAGAGGGATCAAGCACGCCTGCCGCCGTCCCTCGCCGCGAGCACGCTGGTACGCCCGGATCATGAGGAGCCCGGTATACTCCCCCTGCGATCCGGCGTTCGGCTGGAGCGACACCGCCGGCATCCCGGTGATTTCGGCCAATTGCGCTTCGAGCTCGGCAAACAGCTCGCGATACCCCTCGGTCTGTGAGGTGGGGGCGAACGGGTGAATGCCTCCGAACTCGGGCCAGGTCACCGGGATCATCTGCGTTGTGGCATTCAATTTCATCGTGCACGAACCCAACGGGATCATCGCAGACGTCAGGGACAGATCGCTGGCCTCCAGCCGTTTGAGATAGCGGAGCATCTCGGTTTCAGAGCGATACAAGTGGAAGACCGGATGGGTGAGAAAGGGTGACTGCCGCTCGAGCGTCGCCGGCAAGGCCGAACGCCCATCCATGGTCCTGGCCACTTCCTCTGCGTCGACCGGTGGTGACGATCCGTCGGCGAACAGGGCAGCCAGCTCGCCGACGTCTCCAACCGTGGTGGTCTCGTCCAAGGCAATGCCCAGCCGCGTATCGGAGATTCGGCGAAGGTTGATGCGCTGTTGTTCGGCTGCTTGAATGATGTGATCAGCCTTGGCCGCCGACACCTCAACGCACAGCGTGTCGAAGACGTTGTCGTGCACGAGGCGAGTGCCCAGCCGTCTCACTGCCTCCGCCAGGGTTACCGTCAGCGCGTGAACGCGCCGCGCAATGCGGCGGAGCCCGTCAGGTCCGTGATACACCGCGTACATCCCGGCAATGACTGCCAGGAGCACTTGCGCCGTGCAGATATTGCTCGTTGCGCGGTCGCGGCGAATATGCTGCTCTCGTGTTTGGAGCGCCATCCGGTACGCCCGCTTGCCGCGAGCGTCATGCGTCACGCCGATGATACGCCCGGGGACCTGGCGCTTGTACTGGTCCCGCGTGGCGTAAAACGCCGCGTGGGGCCCGCCGTACCCCAGCGGAACGCCAAAGCGCTGCGAGTTTCCGACGGCGATGTCCGCTCCGAACTCACCCGGGGGGCTGAGCAGCGTGAGTGCCAGCAGGTCTGTGGCCACGGTTACGAGCGCGCCGCTCTCGTGCGCGGCATCGCAGAGCGCCCGAAAATCCGGCAGCGCGCCATCGCTTCCGGGATACTGGACCAGGGCGCCGATCACGCCCGGACCGAACGTGAACGCATTCGGGTCGCCCACAGAGATTTCGATGCCGCGAGCCTCTGCGCGGGTCCGCACCACGGCAATCGTCTGTGGGTGACAGTTCTCGTCGATCAGGTACGCGACGTGGCCTTTGGATTTGCTGACGGCGAGCGTCATCGTGAGCGCCTCGGCGGCCGCTGTGGCCTCGTCGAGCAGCGACGCGTTCGCGATCTCGAGTCCCGTCAGATCCGCCACCATCGTCTGGAAGTTCAGTAAGCCCTCGAGGCGCCCCTGCGCGATTTCGGCTTGATACGGGGTGTACGCGGTATACCATCCCGGGTTCTCCAAAATGTTCCTGAGAATCACAGGTGGCGTGGTGCAGTCCGAGTACCCCATGCCGATATACGAGCGAAACACACGATTACGGTCTGCCATGGTCCGGAGCGCGCCAAGCACGTCCCGCTCTGAACGGGCGTCGGGCAGGTTCAGCGGACGGCGCAACCGGATCGAGTCGGGGACCGCGGCGTCTATCAAGCTGCCGAGGGATGCGAATCCCAGGACGTCCAGCATGGCGCCGATGTCGGCCCGCCGCGGTCCGATGTGCCGCGTGACGAACTGCTCAGAGTAAGCGTATGCAGGTGTCTTTGGCATGGTCGAGCTTCTTTCGAAACAAACGCCCCGAGACAACCAGGGCGTGAGCCATCATGATCCGGTCACTTCGCTCCGGTGACGGTTATTCACCGATGTGCTGGGCGTAGTCGGCGGCCGTGAGCAGGTGATCCAGCTCAGCCGGATTGGACATGCTCATCTTGATCATCCA
>JBFHWR010000327.1:0-4383 GCA_041599395.1 Gemmatimonadales bacterium
CTCCGGAAGGTTCTACGTCCACCTCAATCTGGGGAGCGTTTGAAGGCTTCGGAATGAGAAACGAGTTAACGCTTCTTTACGAGAGCGGGGAGCCGGGAGTGGGACCGGCCGGATGCAGCCTCAGTCTCCGAACGCGGATTGACCATCAGGACCTTCCGCACGTTTGCTCTTGTGAATCTTGCGGCCTTTGGAGTCCAAAGGCACACCGTCTGGTACCGCTCCCGACTCCCCGCTCCCTTCTCTCTTCTCCCTTCTCCCTACTCCCTAACCTCAGCCCCCAGCCCCGGCTTCTCATTCGGGTAGAGCACCCCGTCTCTGATCACCACGGCGCCGTGCGACGGGTCGTCTTGGAGGCCGAGGTGGCCGTCGAGGTCTGCGTAGGCCACGTTGGGACGCGCGAGGGCAAAGTGAAGACCGGCCGCAATGCCCAATGCCGCTTCGTCCATGCAGCCGACCATCACCTCGATGCCGGCGGCGCGGGCAACGGCGTTGATCTGTAACGCCTCCGCAATTCCGCCCACCTTCATCAACTTCACGTTCACCATGTCGGCCAACGAGTCCTGCACGACCCGGTAGGCGTCGCGCAACCCCTTGAGACTCTCGTCCGCCATGATTGGGATGGCGGCGTCGCGCGTGACTTCGGCCAGGAGCCCCGGCTCGCCTGCGGGGGTGGGTTGCTCCAGCACCTCGACCCTGGCGGCGCTGGTTTCGTGCACGAAGCGGAGCGCGTCCGCGACCGAATACCCCTGATTGGCGTCGAACCGCAATTCGATCCCGTCACCAACCTGTTCCCGCACCTCGAGCACTCGGGCGATGTCGCACTCGACGTTGCGCCCGCCCTTGAGCTTGAGGCTGCGGAACCCCTGCGCCACCCAGTCGCGCGCATGCTCCACGGTCTCCTGCTCGTCCAGAATGCCAATGGTGACGCTGGTGGGAATCGAGTCGCGATAGCCGCCCAGCAGCCGCCAGAGCGGGCGCCCGCTCGCCTTGCCCAAGAGATCGTGGAGGGCCATGTCCACCGCTGCGAGCGCCGACGGCCATTCGCGAAACGTCGGCCGCAGCTCTTCAAGTAACCGGGCCGGTCGAAGCGGGTCGCCGCCCTCCAGCACGGGCGCCAGTTGGTTGGTCAGCGTCTCCAGCACCTCCGCAATCGACTCGCCGGTGACGTGAGGGTCCGGCGCGGCACACCCGTACCCCACGTGCCGCGTGTCGGTGTGCATACGGAGGAATACGTTGTGAGCCGACGAAATGGTCTCGTACGCGACCGCATACGGCTCCACCAGCGGCATGGTGACCGGCCAAATTTCCAGACGTGTGATCCGCATGCCGCCTCCCCTCTGCCCGACCTCAGTACCGCGTCTGGTAGATCTCCTCGAGTGTCATGCTTTTCAAATGTTCCACAAACTCGACGAGGTTCCCGACCATGATGGCCCACATCCGCTCACCTTTTTCGCGCGTCGCCTTGGTGGGATCACCCAACACACCAGAGGGAGAAATACGGGCCGTCCGGGTATACCATGTGACGCTCCGCTTGGAGCTGAAGTCCAGGTAGTGCGACGAGAACTTGGGAACGAACCGGCGAAGCTCGTCGCCGCGCACCTGATCGGGCCGGAGCGCCATGGTCGTACTGGTCTCGATTTCTCCCGCATGCACGTCGTTGGGCGTCTCCGCCAGGGCGTACACGTCGTGGTCGCTGGTCTCACCCGTATCCACGCAGGTGAAAATGCCGGAATCGCGATTGATGGTCTGCGCCGCAAAATGGAGCGCCGGTTGATTGCCGCCGTGCCCATTCACGATGACGAGTTTCTTGACGCCGTTGTGCGCCGCCGCCATGCCCACGTCATGCACAAACTGGGCAAGCGAGGTGGGACTCACGCTGAGTGTCCCCTCGAAATCTTCATGATGGTATGAGACGCCGTACGGAATCAGCGGGAGCGCCACGGGGCGAGGGGGAGCGCATGCCTCGGCGACCGCTTTGGCCAAACGGTCTGCGTCATACGCGTCCGTGTCGAGCGGCAAATGCGGCCCGTGTTGCTCGATCGCTCCCACCGGTAGCAGCGCGACGTCCACGTCTTTGAACTTTTCCCTTGCCTCCTCCCAGGTGAGCGCGCCCAGTTCGAACGATTCTCGCGTTGAATTGTCAGTCATGAAACGCCTCTCTCTCAGCATCGGTGGCCACGCGCTCCAACCCTTCCCTCACGCCCTCTTGGGAAAGCGGATCGTCCGGCACCCAACCCGATTCCGTCAAACGAACTGCACCGCCGGCGTGCTGCAATAGAATCCCGTACACGGCATTCCTGAGATCGGCCGGCACGGTATCCGTGGGGGACCGGTCACGATCGAGTCTGAGCTGCATGATCTCCGGCCGTTCCCGCGGTTGCGGCATTCCTGTGGCGTTGAGGGGCAGCAGTCCTTTCTTCTGCAGCAGAAACGCGAGGTGCTCCACGGCTTCACCCTCTTGATCGACGCCGCGCGTGGCAATCATCGCGAGACAACGGTCCACCTGTTCGCGCGAGTAGCCGCAGCCCGCGGGCTCGTGCCCGAGTGCGAGCAACATGCCGACTATGCGGCGGCATTTTTCACAGCGGCCGCAGGGATGCACACGACCGTCGTGGACGTGCGCGGCGTGACATGATGTCTGGTGGCGAAAGAGATCGGGATACCGTCCTGCAAGTGTACCCTGCACCAATAGCTCGGAGAGCGGACGAAGCAGCGAGAACTGTTCGACGCCCCATCCCTTGCGGGCAAAGTATGTGGTGAGCGCGACGTCGAAGTAGCGGCTCTGGTCGTAGAGCCCGTCGTAGTGCGGGATCCCTTCGTGTTTCGCACGCCGGCTCGTGTCGTACTCGTCGCCGATCGACAACCGTCCGACGCCGTGTTTCTTCAGCAATGGCAGCGCGCCGAACAGAAACACGGCGACGGTCCACAGCCGTATGGGGTATTCGTCTGCGCGTACGTCCTGAAAGTCGCGGCGGACAAACGGGAACAGCCGGACGAACCAGTTGAACACCCGGTCCGCATTGGTCCACACGCGTTTCGTCCCGGGATGTGTAGCCTGCAGGTGCCGATACGCGTTCAGCGCCGTGAGCCAGTGCCGGCCCGACTCGTTGACGAAGATTGGGAACGTCTCGCACCCAAGCTCGCGCAAGATGCCGAGCGTCAAGAGACTGTCTTTCCCGCCGCTGGACAGGATGGCGTGCGCCGACGCGCGCCCCCAGGGTTGTACAGGAGCGGAGTCGGTTGGTGCCGCGCCGGCTGGATTCGGCATGAATTCCAATCGGGCGTGACAGTAGCGCTCGCGTTTCACGGGAGGAAGGTTCACCGCCGCACCGCGCAAGAAGGGATTGTGCTGCAGGAGCTTCTTCACCGTGATCTCCCGTGCCGTGTTCTCGGCCATGTCCCGTAGGAAACGCCGGTCGGTTTCGTCGAACACGCCGGCAAACGCGATCTCTTCGGCAAACAACCCGTAATTGAGCGCAACTTGCGCGGTAAGCATGGCGGCGAGGTTTCGATCGACGGATGTAGCAGGATCGAACACATCTTCGCCGAACCGGTACATGAGCGCGATCTCTTCCGTCCGGTCCGCAAGCGTCACCCGGTACCGCGTCGTAACGCGCCGCCGCTCGACAACCGGCGGGCCCACCTCGAGCCGTTTGATTACAACCAGCTCCCGCCACGGATCCTGCGGAACCGGGGTCGCCCGCGGAGAGGGCACGTGTGCTGCGCTCATTGCGTCACCTTACCCGCTGTGGGTGCGGGAGATGCGGATGCGGTGACTGCTCGACGCACATACGGCATGAGCGCGTCGACCAAACAGCCGACACCACCCTTGAGCGGCGCGCAGGTGGGCAACCCCGTCTCTCGTGCAATTCTGGCGCACGTACGAGCCACCTCCTCGTCCGCAATGTTCTCATGGTTCACCGCAATCGCAATCACGCGCTTGCCGGAGAGCAACTCCACTGCCTGGATCTGAACGGGAAGCGGGTGCAGCGGGTATCCCGGGAACCCGTCGTACTCGACGCGCGCCGGAGCGTGCTGCAGTACCACGACATCTGGCCGGCCCGCCGCGAGAATCTCGTGGCCCCCTGGATACGCGGGGTTCATCAGGCTTCCCTGCCCCTCGATCACGATCACGTCCGCCTGTACTTCGTGCCACGCTGACCACACCGCGTGCTCGATCTCTCCAGCCACGAAGTCGTTCACCAGCGAATCGGTGACGATCGAGAACTTGGCGCCCTGCATCCATGCGGTCTGACCGGTTCCAACCAGTTCGGCTCGGACACCGGCAGCCACCAATGCATCCACCACCAGCCACGCCGTGGTACGCTTTCCCACCGCGCTGTCCGTTCCCAGTAAGGCAACCTTGAGCGCGGTGACGTGCTC
>JBFHWR010000328.1:0-4375 GCA_041599395.1 Gemmatimonadales bacterium
CCACCACGCCTTCTACATCAACCCGCACGACGGCCGGTTCATCGTCGACGGCAACGACGGCGGCATCTACATCTCCCGCGACCGCGGCGAGACCTGGCAGTTCGTCGAGAACCTGCCGCTCGCGCAGTTCTACCACATCAACGTAGACATGGAGACGCCGTTCAACATCTATGGCGGGCTGCAGGACAACGGATCGTGGGAGGGTCCGAGCTCCGTCTGGGAGAACGGTGGGATTCGCTACTACCACTGGAAGGAGGTGGCGTTCGGGGACGGATTCGCGACCATCATCGATCCGCGGAACAATCGCTACGGCTATGCCATGTCGCAGGGCGGAAACATCGTACGGTTCGACCGGGAAACCGGCGAGCGCAAGTCTATTCGGCCGGTCCACCCGGATGGCGTGGAACTCCGCTTCAACTGGAATGCTGGAATCGCCACGGATCCGCACGACGGATCGATTTACTACGGCAGCCAATTCCTTCATAAGACGAGCGATATGGGACATTCGTGGCAGATCATCAGTCCCGACCTCACGACCAACGATCCCGAAAAACAGAACTACCACAATAGCGGCGGCTTGACGTTTGACGCGTCGACGGCGGAGAACCACACCACGATCCTCACGGTTGCGCCGAGCCCGGTCGAGCCCGGCGTGATATGGGTTGGGACGGATGATGGGAACGTGCAGATCACGCGTGACGGTGGCGCGACGTGGGAAAACGTCGTTGGTCGGATGCGGAACGTGCCACCCGGTGCGTGGGTTCCCCACATCGAAGCTTCGAAGTTCGACGCAGCCACCGCGTTCGTGGTATTCGACGATCATCGCCGCAGCAACCGCACGCCCTACCTGTTCAAAACCACGGATTTCGGCCGATCGTGGGAGAGCCTGGTCACGGAGGAGTTGGACTCCTTCCTCCACGTCATCGAGCAGGATCCGGTGGATCCGGACCTGTTGTATCTGGGAAGCGAGTTTGGGATGTATCTCTCGTTGAACGGTGGGGAGACTTGGTCACTCTGGACTCACGGTGTCCCACGTGCACCGGTCCGCGCGCTGGTGGTACACCCCCGCGATCACGATTTGGTGATCGGAACCCACGGCCGGGCCGCGTACGTGCTCGATGACGTCCGTCCGCTCCGGGCAGTCGCAGAGGATCCGACCATTGCCGATGCGCCGGTGCATCTCACCCCCATTCCTCCGACGATTCAGTACCAGGTCGCTCAAGTGGGAGGAATGCGATTCCTGGCGGACGCAAAGTTCGTCGGCCCGAACCGGCCGTACGGCGCCCTGTTGTCCTACTTCGTGAATACGGACGAGGACAGTGTAGAGGTGACGATCAAGGTGGCGGACGGGGAGCGAGACACAGTGCGCACGTTTACCCGTTGGGCGAAGCCGGGCTTGAACCGGGAGTCGTGGAACCTTCGCGAAGACGGCATTCGGCGTCCGGGCGCAGAGGAGGGCGAGGGCGGAGGTCCGTTTGGCGGTCCCTCGGGCCCGCTCGTGATGGCCGGGACCTATACGGTAACCGTGAAGGCGGGCGACGCCGAATCATCTCAACCGGTTGACGTGCAGTTTGACCCGCGGTTCAACATCCCCATGGCTGACCGGCGCGCCAAGCGGTCCGCCCAGGATCGTGCCGCACAACGCCGTGCGGTTGCTTCCGAGGCGATGGACCGCCTCCGCAAGACAAAGACCGCTGTGGATGAGGTCTTGGAGCGCCTCGATGACGGAGACAGTACGCACAAGCCGCTGAAGGCATCGGGAGACAGTCTCAAGCAGAAGATCGACGAGCTATTGGAAGAGTTCTCTGGTCCGCAGGACATCCAGGGCTTCGTTCGACGCCCCAACGCGGTGATGACCATGGTCGGGGGTGCCGCCGGATCCCTGAATTCGTCGTGGGACCGGCCCACGGAAGCGCAAATGCTGGCGCTCGCACAGGCCGAGGCTCGGTTGTCGGGCGCGCTCGACGAGGTCAATCAAATCTTGGAAGGCGATTTCCCGGCGTTTCGATCTGAGGCGCTGGCGTTGAATCTGGAGCTGGCAAAAGGGCAGGAGGGATTGACTATCGACTGGAGACCCTGAAGAACCGAATCATCGTGCCCGCCGGTTCACCTCCGCGACGTCCGCGGAAAACCGTTTCTACGATTCGTCCCGCGCCAGCCGAATCCCGGAAAACTGCCAGCGTGCCTCCGGCTGGAAGAAGTTGCGGTATGTCACCCGGATGTGTGAACGGGGGGTGGCGCACGACCCGCCGCGGAGCACCATCTGTCCGGACATGAACTTCGCGTTGTACTCGCCGAGCGCGCCGTCGGGGGCGTGGAAGCCCGGGTACGCACTGTACGCGCTCCGCGTCCACTCCCACACGTCTCCAAACATCTGCTCCGATTCGGCACCCGCACGGTCGCCCTGCGGCGGGACCGGATGGAAGTATCCGTCTTCCACAAAGTGTCCCGCCGCGGGCAAGGTGGTTGCAGCAGTCTCCCATTCCGCCTCTGTGGGCAGCCGCGCACCCGCCCACCGCGCGTACGCATCTGCCTCGTAGTAGCTCACGTGGCAGAGCGGCTGTGACTCGTCCAGGTCTTTCAGTCCGGCCAGCGTGTAGATCATCCAGCGCCCATCGCGCTCGATCCAGTAGAGCGGCGCCTTCCACCCAGCCTCCGACGCCGTTTGGAAGCCGGCGGACAGCCACCACTCCGGGCGCTCGTACCCTCCGTCTTCCATGAACGCCAGGAACTCCCCGCAGGTTACGAGCCGCGAGCCAAGCGCGAAGGCTTCGAGAAACGTGCGGTGCCTGGGGCGCTCGTTATCGTAGGCAAACCCGTCGCCATCGCACCCGATCTCGACCAGCCCTTCGGGATACGACTGCCACTTCAACGGAGGCACAACGCGGCTCGGGAAATCGACCGCCCGATACACGGGACACAGTGGGTTCATGGAGAGGAGATGTTTCAGGTCGGTCACGATGAGTTCTTGATGTTGCTGCTCGTGATGGAGTCCGACTTCGATGGTGGAGATCGGGATGTCCGCCCCGGTCGCATGCTCCTCTAAGAGTTCCATCATGTGGCGGTCGACGTACGCCCGATACGCATGCACCTCGGCAACCGTTGGCCGTGTCAGCAAGCCACGCTGTGGACGCGGAAACTGGTCGCCAACAGTGTTGTAATACGAGTTGAACAGATAGTTGAAGCGCTCGTCCAACGGCTCATATCCCGGCAGCGACGGCTTGAGCACCAGTGTTTCGAAAAACCAACTCGTGTGCGCCAGATGCCACCGCGTGGGGCTGGCGTCCGGCATGGACTGCACCACGTAGTCTTCCGTTGTCAACGGCTCGCACAGCCGCTCGGTGGCGTCGCGCACTTCCCGATATCGCGCAGCCAGCACCGTGAGGGTTTGATCGGCTATGGTCGCCGTGGTCATGTCATGTCCCGTTGTAGAAGCACTACGCTAAACCATTGCCGTTCGTCAGTGAACACGCGGCGCTGGACGAGGCCAAATGCCGCGAGATATGCACTCAGATTCTCGAGCACGAATTTGCGGCTGATCTCGATCATCACCATTTCCCCCTTGGCGATCATGAAGCGCGTATCGAGCGGCTCGATATAGATTTCCTGGTCGGACAAGAACTTGATGTAGGTCTCGATCCGCTGCCACTCGGCGTTGTACCGCGCGACGTGCTCGATTTCGTCCAGATCGACGCTGGCACCCAATTCGCGATTGATGCGAGCGACAACGTTTTTGGTGAACCGAGCCGTCACGCCTGCCTTGTCGTTGTATGCCGCCTCCAGCAGTTTTTCGTCCTTCACGAGGTCCACACCAAGTAGCACGAAATCACCTGGCGAGAGGTTCTCGGACAAGTCCGTCCAGAAGAGCAACGACTCATCACGATTGAGGTTGCCAATCGTGCTCCCCAAGAACAGCACCATGCAGGGGCTGTGTTCCCGAAACAGGGGGAACGCCGCTTCGTACCGGCCGATGATTCCAGCTGGGTCGATGTCGGGATGCCGGTGACGAATATCCTCAGTAGCGGAGCGCAGCGCCGCTTCACTCACATCGACGGGCACATACCTGAGCGATTCGCCGTTCTCGGTGAACGCCCGCAAGAGGTGATCTGTCTTGACCGCACTTCCGGAACCCAGTTCGATGAGCGTGACGTGGCCGGTTACGTCCCGAATGGCGGCAGCATGCTTCTCGAGGATTGCGTCTTCGGTGCGGGTGAGATAGTACTCAGGCTGCTCGGTGATCTCGTCGAACAGGGCGCTCCCCTCATCATCATACAGGTATTGGCACTGGAGCCACCGAGGCCTGTCACTGAGACCACGGGCCACCGAACGCGCAAACTCATGCACCGGGTCCGTATCGGTCGCGTTGAGTACCACA
>JBFHWR010000329.1:0-4360 GCA_041599395.1 Gemmatimonadales bacterium
CATGTCGACGTTGACGAGTCCGCTGGTGTCGAACGCCGTGATGCCGGGTATGAGCTTGACGGCCTCTCTCGCGGCCGTGATCCATGCGTCGGAGGCTGAGCCGGTGACGACCAGTGCGCCCTGATCGATTGCCAGGTCCACCGACCCTGGTGGCGCCAGAATCTGGGTTGCGCGCTGCTCCACAAACGGCGCCTCGAACGACAGATAAGGACTGAACGACGCCTCCACTCGCTCGATCGGAATCTTGCTGTCAGCCAAGATGGCGAGCGGATCGCTTGCCAACATATCGCGCAGTCCGGTGATGACGTACCTCCCTCCGCGTCGGTCCGCCTCGACAACCGTCAGCCCTGGCTCGGCTTTGAGCCGCTCGACCGCGAGCCCCCAGCGGCGCTCGGCGCGAAAATGGAAAAACAGCCAAGCGACGATGCCAAGCGCGATCACCCCGAGCGCCAGCTTCAGGACGGGTGACCCACCGCCGCCGCTCCGGCCCTCTTGGAGTTGTGTAATGAGGCAAGCCTCGAGCGTCCCGTCGGTCTCCGCGAACGGCGCCGTATCCCCGTCAAACTGCGCCAGCTCGCGGCCAAACTCGAGGTGCACCGTCTCCAACGCATCCTGAAATACATTCACGAGATCATCGGGTGGCTGTCCGCGAACCGCGGCGGCAAGCAGAGCGTGCGGACCGTGTTCAACGCGAACCAGCCGATCTCCCGCTCGGAACGTCTGAAGCCCGGCGGCGTCCTTCTCCTTGAACGAGTCAGACACAAAGTCCTGAATCGCGCTGAGCATCCCAGACACCATGTCCGGGTCCTGGCCCTCCGTTCCCGGGGCGGCGACGTGGTGGAGCAACAAGCCGGTGTCTCGATGGATCAGGAAAACCTGCTCTACGCGATACGCCAGTGTATGCCGCAGGACGATCTGGGCGAACGGCACACCGGTACGCATCGCTTCGACCCGCCACTTCAGCCCGCGAAGCGAGAGACTGTGTTCGAGCGCCGTGTTGAGGGCCTGAACCATCCCGCTGAACGCTTGACTGACGGCTTTGCGGATGGCAGGGCCGATAATCGGGAAGATTGCATCCGCGAGCGGCTTAGGGTTTCGATCCACCGACTGCTTAACCGCTTCTTCCACCGTCGGCATCAGCGCTTTGCCAAGCTGATGATCCTTCTTGGACCGGAGGATGATCGCCTCGGGCAGGAGCCGACTGACCTGTTCGGCGTCAAACCCAATCTCATCGATCCGTTTTCGGAGGCGCAGCAGTTCGGCCCGATCCTCGCCGAACAGGAGATCCTGGAGGACCTCGAGGTCGCCGGAAGAGCCTGTAGGATTGGCTCGGTCGTGAGGATCACCGGGAGAGCCAGACACCGTATTTGCCGTCACCGCTCCTCCTGGCGAATCAGTCCGTAGGAGGTGACTCGTCTCGGAGCCGTTCCGTCAGATCCGCGAAGAGGGCGGCCAACACTGCGGTGTTGGGTTTGGAGGTCCGAATCTCACTGAGCTCGCGATCGATGCGGGCGGTCATTTGTTCGGATGTCTGACGCAACTGCTCGGCGAGCGTGTGGCTTTCGTCGCGAAGTTGTTTGCCCAAGCTCTCACCCCGCGTGGTGAGACGCTCGTCCAGACTGCCGATGCGGTGATCCAGTGCGTCGGCCGCATCTTTCAGCTGTTTCGCCAGCGCCGCCGCCTCGTCCGTGCGTTCGCTCCGTTCGGCCTGCAGCTGGTCGCCCACGGCGGCGAGCTCCTGACGGAGCGCCGACTCGAGACGCTCGAATCGCTGGTCAGCGTCTTCTCTGATCCGGCTCGCTTCGTCCGTCAACCGCTGTTCGAGGAACGTGAGACGCTCCTCGATCGTGCGCATGTCCGCTCCAAAGAGAATGTCCCGAACCTTGTTGAGGTTCTGGCCTCCGTCGTCCATGCCGGCAGGAAGATTGGGTTCGGGGCGGGCCTGCTTGGGCCGTTCCTTGGGGGCGGTCGTCCCCTGACGCTTCGTGGTACTCACTCGCAAATCCATCCTGATCGTGTGTGACTGTCGGCGACGGGATACAAGGTACGCGACCAGCAACCCGCTGGCCACTGTGTGGGAGCGCTCGCGCCCATGGCCCGACGCACGCAGTCGATCACGAAATGGCGGGGACGCCTCCAGCATCAGGGCCCTGACTGGGCCTCGCCCGGCGGACGCACCAGCTTGATGGCGTCGAGATAGTCCTCCAGCCACCACACGGCGGAGAGGACACCCTCGCCATCGGATCGCTGGGCCGCGCGCTCGATGCGCAGTCCGATCAACGAAATCGAGGGAAACCCGAACGACGCACCCGATCCGGCCATGCGGTGCCCGTGGCGTTCGATGTCGCCGAACGCATCCTGGCTAACGAGCTCGCGGAGGATCGCGACATCATCGCGGCGTGCAGCAAGAAATTTGGGTACGAGATCCGCAATACGCGGATCGACGACGTGGTTCACTTCGTCCAAATCCAGTCCAGTCCTTTGTGTGCTGAACCCTTGAAGTACAAACGAACGCGCGACAATGATCGACTGTCTTTGCAATTCGAGGGCCACAAGCGCTTTTCGTGCCATCCCACGCTCGCGCCGTTCCACAATGGTGATCGTGGTTTCAGATTGTCCGGACACTGTCCCATTCCGAACAGCTGCTGTTTCACTTACGGTTCCGTTCCTCAACGATAGATTACTCGCCGATTGTAGGCCGTAGCGCGTTTCACCGGACAGCGGATGCACACGCCTGATGACCGACCAAGCGAGCCACACCGGCCTCATTCTTCTCGTCGACGATGACCCGCTGTTGTGCGAGCTCCACCAGCGTTGGTTGGAGCCCGCGGGCTTCACGACGCGTGTATTTCACGACGGAGCATCCTGTCTCGCTGCGCTGACGGAAGTCCTGCCAGACGCTGTCTGTCTCGATCTCGTATTGCCGGGCCTGAGCGGCCTGGAGACCCTGCGGCGCATCAAGGCTCATCACCCCAATCTCCCGGTCGTGGTGATGACCGCGCATGCAGAGGTCGAAACGGCTGTGCAAGCGATCAAGCTCGGCGCGTACGACTACCTCGAAAAGCCAGTGGATCGCACCAAATTCGTCACCGAGCTGCAAAACACGGTCGAGCGCAACCGCATGACCTTGCGCCTGGCCCAACTCGAGCGCGAGGTCGATGGGCGTGGCTACCCCGGCATCATTGGGGAATCACCCGCGCTCAAGAACCTGTTCCGGCAGCTAGACCGAGTCGCGCCAAGTGACATCACCGTCCTGATTCAGGGTGAGAGCGGAACGGGCAAGGAACTGGTGGCGCGCGCGCTTCATTTGCAAAGCACTCGGAGCGCAAACGCCTTCGTTCCGCTGAGCTGCGCCGCCGTCCCGGAATCGCTGCAGGAGTCGGAGTTGTTTGGTCACGAAAAGGGCGCGTTTACCGGCGCGACGAGTCGTCGCCTGGGCGTATTTGAACGCGCGCACGGCGGGACGGTCCTGCTCGATGAGATCGGGGAGCTGACTGGTGCTCTCCAAGCCAAGCTACTGCGCGTTCTACAGGAGCGCTCGTTCCAGCGCGTCGGGGGAGCCGGTGAAGTCTCCTCGGATTTCCGGCTCATCGCCGCGACACACCGCGATTTGGCCGAAGAGGTCCGACGTGGCCGATTTCGCGAGGATCTGTATTTCCGCGTCGCCGTGATCGAGTTGGACGTTCCGCCTCTCAGGGAGCGCCGATCCGACATCCCGATCCTCGCCACACACTTTCTGCGGCAGTTCACCAGGAAGAAGGGGAGTCCAAAGCTCGATTTGTCTCGCGAGTCACTCGATCTCCTGGCCGCGTATTCGTGGCCGGGAAACGTGCGGGAGCTCCAAAACGCCATCGAGCGTGCGGTGGTCGTCGCGCAAGGGCGCACCGTCCGCCCGACCGATTTTCCGTCGCGGTTGCGCTCCGGTGAAACCACCGGAACACGGAGTGCACCAGCGGGTTTCGATCGCGACACGTCACCCGAATCGTCTGCGACGGATTCCGAGAGTCAACCGGCCCAGCCGCCTGTGCAAACTCTCGACGAAATCGAACGCGACGCGATCATCGCGGCCCTCGCCCGCCACAACGGGAACATCTCGCAAGTCGTGCGGGAACTGGGGATTGGGCGAACGACTCTCTATCGCAAACTCAAACGATACAACATCCGCTGACCCCCCTCGAACTTGACCCTGATTCCTGTATCAGACGCCACATCGCAGATCTTCTCCCACACCCAAGTTCATTGCGCTTGGGACCAGCGCTTCTATCTTGTGCGAGGATTTTGGCCGGTTGGGGGGTGAATGAGCACCCCTAAGTAGTTGGTGTGATGGGACTTACTCGTGCTCGACCCCTCGCCCGAAACG
>JBFHWR010000330.1:0-4340 GCA_041599395.1 Gemmatimonadales bacterium
CCCCCCGGCCTCTGTGTAGTACGGCCCGAAATTCGTATTGGATATCAAGACGGTTCCCGGCCGTATGGTCAGCACGGGATCTCGTACGGCAAATGTGGGATGGCCCGCCGTTGGAGTGAATCGAACCGTGTCCTGCGCCGTCAAATCGGTGTGCGTCAGCAGACCCGCGGCGGCGATCACGCAACCCGTCATAGTGGCGCGCATGAGCTTTTCTCCGGTTTCGTACCGCCGGGAATCTGTACCGGCAGGATGGCTCTCGGAAGTGCCGGCGCACCAGGCATGGTAAAGCCTATCCGTGGCGCGGACTTTGCGACGAGTGGGGTGGAAAATCCGAATCCTTGGACGAACTGCCGTCCGGATGCCACAGGGTCAGGAGCCGATTCTCCCACACCTCAATGGACTTCCGGTCACGTCCGTCCGGGTGTCGTGGGAGTACTGTGGCACGGTCGCAACGCCATGGGCGACGCGATTTGCGGACCATTCGCGAGGATACAACGCTGGAGTAATTGGGAGTAACTGTGATGTCCGACCCACGATGGGCCCTAAACGAGTCGGAAGTTGCCGCGAAGGTCATTGATGGCGAAGCGATCATCCTCAACCTGGCCAGCGGCATGTACTACAGTCTCGATCGGGTTGGGGCGATCGTGTGGGAGATGATGGCAGAGGGCCGGTCTGCTGAGGAAATCGCCCAGCGTGTGGCGACGGCATACGACATGCCGCGGGAGCAAGTCCGCCGCGATCTTCTGGGACTGGTCTCTGAACTGCTGGACGAACAACTCATCACCGAGGTATCCGGCGACAAACCGCGGTCTGAGTCCTCGGGGGAGATAGCCGCCGTCTCCGAGCCGTATCACGCTCCGCAATTGAACAAGTACTCAGACATGGCCGACTTGCTTGCCTTGGACCCGCCCATGCCCGGCCTCATGGATGGACCGTGGAACCAGGCGTCGGAGCATGCCTAGCGCGCCGACCGGGGGTCAGGCGGAGCGGGGCCACGGTGTAGCACAGCTCGCGAGTCACGTCGCTCAGTCGGGATCGCCGGGTGACTGCGGCGACGGCGCGATGCGGGAGGCGTTCGAACACGCCTTGCGCGAGCATCCCAAGGACCGCTCGGAATTGTGGTATACGTTTGCCGGTCGACCGGTGCGTCTTCGCGTCGTCGGCCGCGAGCTGGCGGCGCTGGTGCAAAGGCCTTTCTCCCATCTCAGGCTCCCGGTGCGCGAGCCGGTCCAACCCGACTTGTGTGTCGATATCTGGGACCAAGCGGCTACCGGTGTTGCCCGTCCCGACGTGAGCCGCGTTCACCACGCCGCTGCGCCGGTCAGCATCGATGCATCTCCGGACGGTCGAGTCGTCTCGTTCGAGCGGGAGGCGACCAGGTTGTCGTTTGATCGCGCTGAACGGCGAATCGTTGGTTGCGTCGCAGGTGCGGATCGGCTGAGCCAGTTGGACCGCGGCCGACCGTTCCGTGATCCGCTACTCCTCTGGCATCAAGATCGAGGTGTCGAGACGGTTCACGCCGCGTTGGTGGCGCGAGACGGGCACGGCATTCTCTTTGGCGGCGCCGGAGGCGCAGGCAAGACGAGCACAGCGCTCGCATGTCTCCAAAGCGGATTCACGTACCTGAGCGACGATTACGTCGGCCTGGAAACAGCCGGGCCGCAGCAGTTTATTGGGCATAGTCTCTTCTGTTCCGCACATCTCGAGCCTCATCAGGCCGCCAAGTTCCGGTCTCTCCGGGCGCACGCACAGGCGCCCAACGTCCCGCAAGACGACAAGTCGCTGCTCATCCTATCTGAGGTCTTTCCGGATCGCCTTGGATGCCAAGCGCAGGTGCGGGTCCTCGCTCTCCCACGCATCCACAAGGAGACGCGGCACACCACCTATCGCGTGGCCTCCAAGGCCGAGGCGCTGCTCAGTTTGGCTCCGAGTTCGCTGCTCATGCAGCCGGCGTCCGCTCAGCGCCAACGGGGCTTCGAGAAGCTAGTCGCGATGGTCGAGAGCGTTCCCGTGTATCGGCTCGATTTGGGAAACGATCTTGGGAGTATCCCGAGCTGCGTCGAGTCCCTGCTCCACGAGGCCATTCGTTGACCAACTTGCCGACTGTGAGTTGCATCGTACCGGCGTACAACAGCGCACAACACCTGCCCGACTCGCTAGAGAGTATCCTCGCGCAGAGCCATCGGCCTCACGAAGTGATCGTTGCGGACGACGGGTCCACCGATGGAACGGCTGACGTATTGGCGGAATATGCCGGTCGTGTGTCATGGATGCGGCAGGACAACGGCGGTCCCGCAGCAGCGCGAAATCTGGGATTGTCGGCTGCCACAGGTGAGTTCGTCGCGTTCCTGGATGCGGATGACCGGTGGGAATCCGACAAGCTCGAGCGCCAGCTCGCTGTGTTCGATGCTCGCCCGGTCGTCGACCTCTGCTTTACCGCGTTTCGCTATTTCTGGGCGCCGGAACTCGAAGTTGAATCGCGGCAGTATCGAGACCAGGGCTTGGCCCGTCCCATCCGGAGCTGTCACATCAGCAGCCTGCTCATTCGGCGAGAAACATTTGCCGCGTACGGGAAGTTCGACCCGGGCTTGCGACAGGGCGAGAATACGACGTGGCTGATTCGAGCCAAGCAACGCGGCGCCCGTGTCGAGCTGTTGCCCGACGTGCTCCTGTTGCGACGGATTCATCCGGCCAGTGTGACGCGGCGTGATACCCCCGAGACGCTCGATGCTTTTCTCGGGATCATTCGAACGTGGCGCGATAGCAAGCGTACACCGTCGGAAGAACAATGACGGCCTCGACGACGGCCACGCTGGCGCAGCCGGCAGCGCTTGTGGTCAGCATGTGTCGAGCGGGTGGTGTGGGAACCCCGAGCGACGATCAACTCGCACCGCTTGCGGATGCACAGTTCCTCCACGATTTCGAGCACTACGCCAGGCGGGAGCGCGTTTTCGGGTTGATTCTCGAAGCGTTGACGCCCACGTCGCAGTTTGCCGAGTTGCCGGACTCGGTTCAGTCGCACCTGCTCCAGAGCCTTCGCCACTTGCGTCATCAAGGCGTGTTCTGGGATCTCCAGTGCGAACAAGTGGTGACCGTGCTGGCGGCCGCGGAGTGTAAGCCACTTCTGTTGAAAGGAGGGGCGCTTCGACGAACTGTGTATGCCAGCCCGGCGGCGCGTCCGGTTGCGGATCTCGATGTTCTCCTGCCGAAAGAACGGGTCGATGCAGCGATCACGCGCCTCGAGCAACTGGGCTACAGCATCGAACCATCACCCGATATGCGAGCGGCGTACGAGGCGCATCACTTCCACATCGTGCTGCGGAATGCTCAAGGGTTCATCGTTGAGGTTCATTGGGGTCTCACCACTCCGCACTCTGCGTTCCGGCTCGATCCGGACGCATTTTTTGACGGGGCGGTGCTCCTTGACGGAGCGGCCGACCTGCCGGTCCGCGTGCCCCGGCCCGAGCACGCCTTTTTACACACCGTAGGTCAGCTCGCCATTGAATACCCATTCATAGGGCGTCTCGTCGATCTCGATCGGCTGGTTCGCGCGTATCCGAGGTTCGATTGGAACTATCTCGCGCAAGCGGCGGAACATAGCCGCCTCGGCAACGCCTTGCTGCTGTGGACCACCGTGCTTCACAGGATGCTCGGCACGCCCATTCCCGGGTTGAGGGAGCTGGGGGCTGAGGGCATGTCACCGCTTGTGCGGTTCCATCTGGCACTGCTCGACGTTCCCTCATTCATGACACTGAGGACGCGACGATCCTCCGAAGCGATGGTGGCGCTTCGACTCTGGCAAGGCCCCAACGGTGGAAGTCGTTTTCAGGAGTTCGTGAAGCTGTTCGGGCGGTGGGGTCGGATCGACGAGGAAGCTGTCGTGCTGATGCATGGCAACGGAGTGATGATGCGGCCCGGTCACGTTCTCCACCGGCATTACAAAGGGGTCAAAGACGTGCTCCGGCTCGTGGGCTACCAGGCCTGGCTCTACGGTCTCGGTGTGGTTGCCGCGTTCTCCCCGAGGGGACGCTCGCGCTTCTCATTGTATTCAGATCTCATCGAACCCGCGCGGGCGCATCCATGAACACTTCCGGTAAGCTGTGGGCCAGCAGATGCGCGACCGACGGCTGAGCGCGGCAGCCGAGATTCTTGGGACACAGTTCCCGGACAGCCGAATGCAGGCCCTGCTCAAGGCGTGTTTGTTCTCCGGCGAGGCCGCCCGTGATGCGTGGCAGGATGCTGCTTCCGCGATCACCGATCTGATACCCGCTCTGCGGCAGGATCTCCAGGTGGCACGCACGCTGGTGCCGCTCTTGGCCGCCGCGCAGCGGCGCAGCGGG
>JBFHWR010000331.1:0-4301 GCA_041599395.1 Gemmatimonadales bacterium
CACGGTACGGCCCGAGGAGATCCCGTTCGACCAGGGCTTGACGCACGAAGCGCGGCATAGGGTGACGCTCCCGCGTCAATCGGCTCTGCCTCTTGCCAGCCACGTCAAGCTCCCCGAACGGTAGATCGTACGCTCGTGCTGAATGCTCGCGTACCGGTGCCGTCCATAAGACCTGATCACCCTGCTGTTACAGGCCGAACTGCCGCAGATGATGATCGGTGTGGCGGTACGCCCACCTGTGCCAGTCCTCCGGCGTCATGCGCCCGAAAGCACCGTGGCTCGCCGTCAGCTCAGCGGGAGAGGCGGCCGCAAACGCGCGCAGTCCGTCGATGGCGCGCCGGCGGTCGGCTTCGAAATCTCCCGGCTTGGTACCGTCGAGATGCGGATCCACGGAAGGCGGAGTCTTGAGCCCGCGGGGCCACGACAAGGGCGCCCGCAAGGCGATCCACTTGAGGAACGGCCGGTTCTGCACCCCAGCAGATGCCGCACGACCAAGGACGCTCGCGGTGGCGTCTCCAAGATGGCACAGCATCTCACCGGGCGTCAGGCTTCCCCATTTACGCGGCGTGTCTGGTTGAACGCGCTGCAGCCGCTGCGCCAACTGCTCTACTGCGCCCGGATCAGTCACGCTTTTCATATGACACCTCTCTCCCACGGGTCAATGGGCCTAGCACCAAACACGAGGCAAGAGCGAACTGCGGGCGTCGGCCACGGCAACATCCCTCTCACCGTGAAGGACGGGCTCGCTGATTCCGAGGCCGCCTGCGCCCGAGCTCATGGGCGTAGCGTGCGCCCAGGGAGGCTGCGTGCTGACGAGCCCACTCCGTGAATCGCGTCGAGCCGGCAGGCGGGACATCGACAAAGAGGCGTTCTTGCATGAGGCCCCGTACCTCCTCCCAGGTGATCAGGACGTCTCCTGTCACCAAACCGATGAGACGACCTGCCCAGTACCCCAGCCTTGGAGGAAGGGAGACCACGGGCCGAGGGCAACCGATGGCCGCGGCGATTGTTTGTACGAGTTCCCGATAGGAGAAGGTCTCCGGACCGATCGCGTCGACCGTCACGTTGTCGGTGCGAGCGCCGGCGGTGACGGCGAGCGCCGCCAAGTCATCCACAAAGATGGGTTGCAGACGATACGCCCCATCCCCGAACACCGCGAAGATGGGAACTCGCCTCAGAATCCACGCGATATTGTTGATGAGGATGTCTCCCTCTCCAAATAGCACTGTTGGCCGGAGGATCGCGTAGGACAGACCGGAAGACTGGAGCGCTGCCTCGAGCTTGGCCTTGCCACTGAAGTATGGAAGATCCGACGTCGCATCAGGATTGGTGATGCTCACGTGCACTATACGACGTACGCCTGCCTCCCGTGCTGCCGCGAAGAGCGTGAGCGAGTTCGCGATCGCCTCTCGGTGGCTGAAGGAACGTTGGTCAAACCGAACCCAATAGGTATTGTAGAGGACTGCCACATCACGCAGCGCATCGGTGAGCGCGTGGCGGTCCGTGAACTGCAGCGGAAAAGCCGGAACCCGCCCATCAAACGGATCCGGCGCCTGCGGCGAATTTGTGAGCGTGATGACGCGTGCTCCGGCGTCGAGGATGCGGCGCGCGATGTAGCGCCCGGTGTAGCCAAACGCCCCAGTGACCGCATGGACTTCCGATCGACCTGACCTTGCCATCGTCACCGCGCGTTCTCTTCCGCGTGCCCTTCTCAGCTACTTCAGCCCGATTTCCTCTCGCAGAATGGCCGCACACCGCTCGACCTGTCGCGTCTCAACCATGACGGTCAGCGCCTCGTTACCAATCCCGCTGTACGTGCCCAGCGCGCCAAACTCGTTCAACACGTAATAGTTGATCCCTTCTCGATCGAGGATGGGCTTGATGAGCAGTAGCTCGTCATGCCTGCGGGGCCAGTACAGTGCCGTGTAGTCTCCCTGAGGCTCGTGGTTCATCACTTTCCCCTTGACCTGTCATGTCGACATTCAGAGCCGAGCCCGGAAACTCGATTGCAGCGAGCGCGACACGTGAGGCGCACCGAGCGGCCCGTCTCCGCCATCGAGCAGTTGAGCCACGGTGTCACACAGAGGAACATCCACGCTCCTCTCACAGCGTGAAACATGCAAGGGCCGCTCCCTGCTGAGCAAGCAGCGAGCTGACGCGCAGGCGCACGACGGTCCGCCTGCAACGTCGATGAACGCTCATCAGGCCGAGAGGGTACGGTCGGCTGACCTGCCTCCTAGGCAAACGCAACAACGACCGAGAGCATCAAGAGAGACAAAGCGGGCAACGACTTTTTCAGCGGATCTCGTACCTTGACGTGCATCAAGACGGCTCCCAGCATCAAGACCGTCAAGCCGATGGCCGCGGGTCTCGTGCAGCCCGTACACCTCGAATTCCTCCTTCAAATTGCCGGCGCTGCCGCCCGCCAATCAGTCGCTTTCCCTGATCGCACGATCCAAACGTTGAGAGTGCCGAGGGCGACTACGATCTGCAGCACAATAACTACTGTTTGCAAGTGTCCTCTCGTTGACGCGGACGGGAATGTCGCGCCCGCGTCATGCGCGAGTCCGCAGCACTCGTCTCGCGTCACACACGTGCCGTGTGTTCAGTGAGGCCCCAAAACCGGGACCGGAGAGCGCATGGGTGCCTCGCATGATCAGCTCAGAACGTCTGAGACACGACCCTAGACAGGCCAGTCACGCAATATCCGTTCGGTTTCTTCCGAGTGGCCGGTCTCGTCGCGCACCATGTCTTCGAGTTGAACGGCGAGCCCCTTGTCACCAAAGGCATCCGCGTCTTTGGCACGCTGCGTATAGTCTTTCCCGGCCTGGCGCTCCGCCTCCAAGATCGCCTCGAGCATCTCGCGATTCGAGCCCGCCTCCGGTACCGGTCGGGGCTCGGTGGTCGGCTCCCCACCCAGCGCCACGATCTTGTTTGCGAGAAACTGCGCGTGCGCTTGTTCATCGGCCACTTCCGTGAGAAAGAACTGCGCAAGCTGCGGCCGGTACGGGCCGGTCGCTTTAGCCGCATACGTGATGTACTGAATGATCGCGCCAAGCTCTCCGGCAAGATCGTTGTTGAGGTTCTTGATCAGCGTCTTCTTGTCCATGTCTCACATGCCTTTCGTGCTTGAAGTTGGACCGTTTCACTGGGTTGGTAACGCGACGATGGACGCCTTCGTCGCAAGTCCTGGCATCTCATCAAGGGTCCGCGTGGTCCTCACCAGCCAGCCGACCCGGGCTCGCCCTTGAAGGGTCCCACCACATCTGGCGTCACCCAACCACCGTACACCTGTCCCGGCTGCGGGTGGACTCGATGCGATCCCACATAACACTCCAGCCGCGCCGGATAAAACGACAGGTAATCACGAATTTCCGCAAACTCGGGAAACGGGTTCGGGTACGACCACGCAACCGCCTCCAACTCGTCATCCGGCAACGTCACCGTCCAGTACCGCGCCTCCCCCTTCCACTCACACATCGACCTGCCCTCCGCCCGCCGCAACAACGCCATCTGCACGTTGGAAGGCGGAAGGTAGAACGTGGGCGGGCTCGCGGTCTCGAGCACGCGAACTGCCCGGCGCGTTCTCGCAATGATGGTGGCGCCAAACCGTACCGTGACTTCACGGCGGTCGGACTCCGTCCGTGGCGGTCGCGGATAGTCCCACACCGATTCCTGTCCCTCGCCGGGTTCCACCGCAAAGGGTGGACGTACTCGCCCTCGGTATTCCCATCCGGCGCGGCTTCGCCGAACCCACTCTGGTAAAGTCTCCATTATCATCCTTGGAATGAGTACGACACCTCTCTTGTCTAAGATAAGTCTTAGACAACGAAGTGACAATACTTGGATTCCAAATGGTGTTGTGCCTGCAAATCCAGTTCAGACAAGCTGATAGCGAACCGATCCGCGGATCGAACGCTGATGTTACCGATCGATTTGTGTGGTCACGATTACGGGTGGACACGGTGCGCGGCGTGTCGCTGGAGCGCTGAGGCGGCCAAGGCTCGACCAGGTGTAGGCGGCGAGAAGGCGGTGCGTGGCGTCAGAAGTGCGGTTTGCCCAAGAGATTGTATTCCATGCCACCCCAACCCAGGCCCGCTTCACGAAGGGATCGCTCCACAGCCTCGGGGTGAACGGAGTGCTCGCCGTAACAGAGCTGTTCCAGAATGTAAGCCGGACGGTTATACCAACTCGCCCACGTGAGCGGTGTGTCTCCGTGCATGTCCGACGCGTCCACGGTTGCACCTGCGTCCAGCAACAGTCGAATGGTCTCGGCAGTCCCGAAGGCCGCGGCACGATGG
>JBFHWR010000332.1:0-4299 GCA_041599395.1 Gemmatimonadales bacterium
ACATCGATGCCGTAAATGAAGTCTTGCCTGCCATCGGCGAGATCGAAGCCGTGTTGCAGCTGCCCCGCCCACATTTGTGACTCGTCGATGATCGGCTGACCGGTCCTCAAGAGATACGTGTCACCAGCGTCCGAGGTATTGACGAAGACCTGACCAAAGAACCGGCCGTTCCGATACCGTGCCTGGCCGTACTTGTACAGCCAGTTGTCTGCTTGTCCAGCACCGATCCCGGTCAACTCCACGCTGTTGACCACCATCGCAGCGCCACCCGAGAAAATCAGCTCCGAGTTCGGGGTGGGCCGGATATCGAGTCGAGCCTCACCAGTCCAACGCTCAGCGTCGAAGTTACGGTTTGCTATCCGCGGGTCCCCTGGGTTGTCCCGCAGCGCCTGGACCTCGGCGGAATCGAGATGTTTCCAGTCATTTCCGCGGAAATACTGTCCCGAGATCTTGAAACCCACTCGCGAATCTGAGGACGCAAACGCGCTTCGGAGCGTCCCGTGGAGCACTTCGCGCTCTCCTCCGGCGAGGCTGACCGCCGTGCCCTGTTTGTCGATGGGCGACGAGGTGATGAGGTGCATGACACCATTCGCCGCGTTCGGCCCGTACAGGGCCGCCCCAGGACCCAACAGGACCTCGATCCGGTCGAGGTCCAGGTCCGTCGTTGGAATCATGTTGTAGGCGTTGAAGCGAATCGACGGCACATGTGTGTATCGATTGTCCGTCATCGCGAGCAACGCGCCCGAAAAGACGTTGTTGAACCCCCGCGCCACGACGTTGCTCTGCTGGAGTCCTGTCTGTACCACATCGAGTCCTGGCAGCGCTTTCACATGCTCGATCGGAGTCAACCCGATCCGCTCGTCTACGTCACCCGACGAGACCGTCGCGATCGAGGCCGGCGCCTCGAGTGCTTTCTCTTCGCGTCGCGATGCGGTGATCACAACCGGGTTCAGCTCGAACGCGATCGCCGTAAAGACGATTGAGACGTCTTCCGTTTGGCCGGCGGTCACGCGTACGCCGTCGACTCTGGCTGTTCGGTAACCGACGAGGCGAACGATGACAGAGTAGCTTCCGGGCGCCACCGAGAATCTGAACTGGCCCTGTTGGTTTGTCGTGACGTCACCCATGGCTTCCGCCCCACCTCCACTCAAGCTCACCACCGCATCAGGTACGGGCTGGCCAGACTCCGCGTCTCTGACTGCGCCGGAAATCGTCCCGGTCTGCGCTGCAAGAGGCACCGAGAGGGACGTGCAGGTGAGAGCTACCGATACTAGTCTCCAGACTTTGGTACCCATGAAGACCTCGCCAGCTTAGGAAGTGCCGGACCCGAACGGACACGAGTCAGATCGCCCCTCAATCCGCAAGTCCAGCGAAATCAGCGCTCTAACCTAATCCTTGCCATCCAAGGCAGCAACAGACCGGCGCCAGATTCACCTCTTGACGAATGGCAGACGACGCCTCATCAAGAAGCCAGCAATGGATCAAACCTTGGTGGTGCTGGCGGCCGGTTTGTCGAGCCGCTACGGCACCTTGAAGCAACTCGAGCCGCTCGGACCCGGTGGCGAAGTCCTTCTGGATTATGCGGTCTACGACGCTGCTCGGGCCGGCGTCTCACGAGTTGTGTGTGTTGTCCGTCCTGAGATCGAGCGGCGCCTGCGGGAGCACGTCGCGCGGGGTCTGTGCGATGTGCTGCCCGTCGAGTTCGTGATACAACGCATCGAGGAGGGTAGGGCGCGGGCGGGCCGTGTGGCAAGCCGCGTGAAACCGTGGGGTACGGGACACGCGATCCTCACCGCCGCGAAGCACATCGCAGGCCCGTTCATCTCAGTCAATGCCGACGACTTCTACGGCGCGCATTCGTACGTGATGCTGTCCGAGCACCTAGCATCAACCGGGGGCAGCTCGATTCCCGTGTTGGCGTTAGTAGGCTTTCCGCTGCGGGACACCTTGTCGGAGCATGGGGGAGTTTCTAGGGGAATCTGCCGTTCTGACGACGCCGGTTTCCTTGAGGAACTGATCGAGGTTACCCAAATTGTGGCCGCGGGCGGAGGCATCTCAGGCACGACCAAATCGGTTACAACGCTTGAACTCCGCGGCGACGAAATGGCCTCGATGAACATCTGGGCGGTCCCCGCGTCCACGGCCACTCTGCTGCATCGTGAGTTCAACCGTTTCTTGCGCGATGCAGACCAGAATGTCGACGAGTTCCTGATGAGCAGCGCGGTGAACGCGATGCTCGATCGAGGAACAGCTCGACTCAGGATGCTACCGGCCCGCGATGAGTGGTTTGGCATCACGCATCCAGGGGACCGCCGACATGTGATGGAGCGCCTCCGCGCATTGACCGTGCAGGGCGTCTACCCCGAACCGTTGTACCCCCGAAAGGACCGCTGACCCTATGCAGCTTGCGCAAATCGATTGGCTGGTCGTCGCGCTGTACGGTGTTGTCGCCCTCATCATCGGGCTGATCTTTGCTCGCCGCGCAGGGAAGGGAACCACAGAATTCTTTCTTTCTGGCCGGAAACTCCCGTGGTGGTTGCTCGGGACGTCCATGGTGGCAACCACGTTTTCAACGGATACGCCGAATCTCGTGACCGACCTCGTGCGCAATGGCGGGGTGAGCCAGAACTGGATGTGGTGGGCGTTTCTCATCACCGGCATGTGCACGGTCTTCTTCTACGCCAAGCTGTGGCGCCGCTCCGGTGCGTTGACGGACATCGGATTCTACGAGCTGCGCTACTCCGGCAAACCAGCCGCATTCCTCCGCGGATTCCGGGCCGTGTACCTGGGCGTGTTCTTCAACGTGATGATCATGGCGTCGGTTACGTTGGCCGCCATTAAGATTGCCGGCGTGCTCCTAGGTCTCGACAAGTTCGTCACGGCGTTCCTGGCTGGCGGAGTGACCGTTATCTACTCCGCGACTTCTGGATTGTGGGGTGTCGTTGCAACGGACCTGCTGCTGTTTACCATTTCCATGATTGGATCGATAGCCGCTGCTTACTACGCGCTGAGCCAGCCTGAAGTCGGTGGCCTTGCCGCGATGGTGTCCCACCCCGCGCTAGCGGATAAGCTGAGCTTCTTCCCGGATTTCTCGGACTGGAAAACCGCATCGGTCGTGTTGATCATCCCGATTGCGGTTCAGTGGTGGAGCACCTGGTACCCGGGCGCCGAGCCGGGGGGCGGCGGGTACGTGGCGCAGCGCATGCTGGCGGCGCGGAACGAACGGGACGCCATGCGATCGACGATGTGGTTCAATATCGCGCACTATGCGCTCCGGCCGTGGCCGTGGATCATCGTCGCGCTCTGCTCCGTGATCGTGTATCCCAGCCTGGATTCAATCATGGCGCGGTTCCCCGGCCTGGACCCGTCGATAGTGCGTGATGATTTAGCCTATCCGGCGATGTTGGTATTCCTGCCACACGGGCTACTCGGCTTGGCAGTGGCCTCGCTCGCGGCCGCGTACATGTCCACCATCAGCACGCATCTCAATTGGGGCGCGTCGTACATTGTGGATGATGTGTATCGGCGGTTCATGGCGCCGGACAAGAGCGAACGCCACTACGTCATGGTCGGTCGCGTTTCAACGGTTGCGTTGATTCTGCTGGCAAGCGCGGTGTCGTTGTGGCTCGAAAACGCCATGCAAGCATTTCAAATCCTGCTCCAGATCGGCGCCGGGACCGGTCTGATTTTTCTGTTGCGCTGGTTTTGGTGGCGGATCAACGCCTGGAGTGAAATTGCCGCGATGGTCATCTCGTTTGCTATCGCCATCTACTTTCAGTTTGTCCATGAGGCGCTTGGTTTCACAGCCATCCACCCGTCGGTGATGCTCGTGCTCGGCGTGGTAGTCACGACTTTTGGGTGGTATGCCGTTACCCTCATGACGCCGCCATCGGATCGCGCGACGCTGCAGACGTTCTACGACAAGATTCGGCCGCTGGGCCCGGGCTGGAGACGGGCCGTGCAAACCCAGCCGGCGGATCCCAACGAGAGCGCGACGGCGGCGCTGCTTGCATGGTTCTTGGGCTGCATCGTGGTCTATACGGCACTCTTCGGAACCGGATACTTCCTGTACGGCAAGTTCATGCCGGCATTCGTATGCATCATCGCGTTCGCGATCGCGATCGTGGCGCTCGTGCGGACCGTGTCAAAAGTCGGCTTTCTGAACTAGGGCTCGCCACCAACGTCTCTGCGGTCTCCACGCTCTCTGTGGTGAATACCACGGCATCGCAGCAGGGCATCATCGGGCGGATCTGCCGCGGAGCGCGCAGAGGATAAACAGCGAGAACACAGAGGTGATGC
>JBFHWR010000333.1:0-4288 GCA_041599395.1 Gemmatimonadales bacterium
CCCGCCGGGAACTCGACTCCAGTGATGCTGGTGAGCACGTCGATCCGACGCGGCGGCATCCCGATCTGTACCACGATATCTGGCTGTTCGAGATCCGAGCGATCAACGCTGAGCGAGTCCACAGGCGCCCCGAACGTGATCAGCGCCCTCCATACACGCTCGACGTTCCCAGCGCTCCGATCGATCCAGATGTCGAGATCACCGGTGGCCCGAGGGATGCCATGGATGGCGAGCGCGTGTGCGCCAACGACGAGAAAGCGGACACCGCACTCCACCAGCGACGTCAAGAAGTCGCAGAAGTCCTCGTTCACCGGCGATCCCGTTGCGGATGAGCGCTCCGAACGCGTTTGATGCGAATCGGCACGTCGCGTCGGTCGTAGTCGGGGATTGCGACTCCGGTCAGCGACCATGCTTCTACAGTGAGCGGCCACACCATCGCGAGGCGTTCCTCAGCGGTAGTCGTCTCGCTCAAGTCGTCCGACGGTTGGTCGGTAAGCCGGTACACCTTGGCAACCAGGCGCTGGCGGTTGGGCATGGCGGTCGTTCCTTGTCAAAGAATCGAGGAGCTTGACCTGGTATCAATCTAGCCGCTTCACGGCTCTCTGTGTCTGCAACACGGTTTCCGTTTGGCTGCGCTACCCCCTCTCGTCTAACAAATCGGGACGCCCGGCTCCGAGAGAACGCAAGTAGACCCGGCTGTGAGCCTACTCGTTGGGAACAAGCACCGTGCCGCGTGGTGGATCGACCCGTTCCGGATAGTCCAGCGAATAGTGCAACCCGCGGCTTTCCTTGCGTTCAATCGCCGAGCGAATGATGAGATCTGCGACGAGCGCAAGATTCCTGAGTTCGATCAGGTCACTGGTTAGCCGGAACTGTGAGTAGTACTCGTGGATCTCGCGGAGCAAGAGATCGACCCGCCGCTTGGCACGTTCCAGCCGCTTGTTGGTCCGCACGATACCGACGTAGTCCCACATCGTGCGTCTCACTTCGTCCCAATTGTGGGATACAACCACATCCTCGTCCGAGTCCACCACCCAACTCTCATCCCACTCCGGCAGCACGGGCACTGTCGCAACAGTCTTCAGAGCCTCAGTAATGTGCTCGCCCGCGGATTCAGCAAACACGAGACATTCCAGCAATGAATTGCTCGCCAGCCGGTTGGCGCCGTGCAACCCGGTGTGGGCCGTTTCGCCAATGGCGTAGAGGCCGGGGAGATCGGATTGGCCGGAACGGGTCGTATGGATCCCGCCGCACGTGTAATGGGCGGCGGGGACGACGGGAAGCGGCCGCCGGGTCATGTCGAATCCCAAGGAGAGACAGCGCTCGTGAATCGTCGGGAATCGCTCCGTGATGGCGTCAGCCGGTTTGTGACTGATATCGAGGTACACGCAGTCGAGCCCAAGCCGTTTCATTTCGTGATCGATCGCGCGTGCGACGATGTCGCGGGGGGCAAGTTCCCGCCGCTCGTCGAACCGGCTCATGAACTCACTCCCGTCCGGTAGCCTGAGCAGGCCGCCTTCTCCTCGGACCGCCTCGCTGATCAAGAACGATTTTGCCGCTGGGTGATACAGACATGTCGGGTGGAACTGTACGAATTCCATGTTGGTAACGCGGCATCCGGCTCTCCATGCCATGGCAATGCCGTCCCCTGTGGACACGTCGGGATTACTCGTATAGAGGTACACCTTGCTGGCACCGCCAGTGGCAAGCACAACCACGGGTGCGCGGAACACGTGGACAGTGTGCGTGACCAGATTCAACACGTATGCGCCCAGGCATCGCGGTTCGAGCTGTCCCAGCTTGGCGGAGGTGATCAGGTCGACCGCGATGTGATTCTCGAAGAGCGCGATGTTGGCATGATCCCGAACGTGGCGCTCCAGGGTCATTTCACTATGGCGCCCGGTGGCATCGGCGGCATGAATGATTCTGCGATGGCTGTGTCCGCCTTCCCGCGTGAGATGATACCCGGGCCCGTCTTCGGCCCTGCCCACGTCTCTGGTAAATGGCACACCGAGATCGATCAGCCATTGAATACACGATGGGCCATGTTCTACGGTGAAGCGCACGACGTCTTCGTCGCACAGGCCGGCCCCCGCCGAGAGCGTGTCCGCGACATGCGATTCGACGGAATCGCCGAGGTCCAGCACGGCGGCAATCCCGCCCTGGGCATAGAGGCTGGAACCCTCAACGAGCGGCCCCTTGGCAAGCACGGCAACGTGGACCGCGTCGGCCAGCCGCAGAGCCAGACTGAGTCCCGCGATCCCGGCGCCAATGATGAGCACGTCACATTCGACCTGCTTCGCTTCCTTCTTCACCTACTCATCCCCATTTGTCCACTCTCCACTCTCCATTCTCCACTCCTAGTCCGCTCGGTGACCCGGCCTTAATTTAGGTCAGAGACAAGACTTCATGTTCGAACACATCCTTGCTACTCGCCATGGGAGGTCAGCGTGACCTCGAGCGACGTCACAGCTCAGCCAGAAACCATCAGCAAACCTCGGCACATCGACATCGACGCTTGGGGACTCACACACCCCGGCAAAGTGCGAAAGAGCAATCAAGACCACTATTTCCTGGGTTCGCTGTCGCGGGGCGTGGTCGTTGACAGCACCAGTTTGGGAATGGCGGCTAACCCATCGGTGCAACCGGAGCGGCTCGCAACGTTGGCGATGGTAGCTGATGGCGTGGGTAGCGGAGGCGGTGGTGAAGAAGCGGCGCGGTGTGCGATCGAGGCCCTGGTGCAAGAAGTCGCACGGAGCTTTCACGACGCGCATTATGCAGAGGCTACCGATCCCAACGTGTTTGTACGGCTATTGCAGGACGCCGCACTGGCGTGTCACGAAACGCTGATCGAGCGCTCCGAGCAGGATCCCGGCCGCATGCGCTTTGCGACGACGCTCACGATGTTCCTCGGCCTTTGGCCGCACGCATACATCCTCCAAGTAGGCGACAGTCGCTGCTATATGTTCAAAGACGGGGAGCTGACGCAGATCTCGCGTGACCAGACGATGGCACAGGAGTTGATCGATCAGGGAGTGCTCACCCAGAGCACCGCGCACAAGACTCAGTGGGCGAATGTGCTCTCGAGCGCCATCGGAGGCAGCCAAGCCGCCCCGATCGTTACACGCGTGGTGCGTGATTGGGGAACTGTTCTTCTGTTGTGTAGCGACGGTCTGACGAAACACGTGACTGACGAGCAGATCAAAGCGCACATGCTTGGGCTCAGAAACGCTCGTCAACTGTGCGAAGACCTCCTGAATGACGCCCTCGAGGGAGGTGGCAGCGACAACATCAGCATCATCGTGGGTCGGACAGTGAAGCCGGTGGGATAGGACGTTCCAACCGAACAGCCTCCAGTACACTCAGAATGTTTTCGTTGGTGGGGCGGAGCTTGTAGTTCACCTCCACCACGCGCCACCGCACGACGCCAGCGGTATCGATCACGAACGTGGCAGGGTGCGTGATCTCACGACCCTTGGGATCGTTGATGTTGAAGAGCCCGTACCGGTCGATCACGCGGTGCCCCGGATCTGAGAGCAGCGGGAAATCCAAGACTACGCCGTCCTGCCGAAAAACACGATCCACCATTTTCTGAAGGTCTTCCTGTTCGTCCACTGAAACAGCGAGAATCGCGGTCGCGCGCTTTTGCTCATCCGTCAGTAGCGACCTCAGCTTCCCGAGCTGAGCGGCGCAATACGGTCACCAGTGGCCGCGGTAGAACACGAGCAGGACTGACTGGTGGCCACGGTAGTCGGACAGCGTCACGGCGTCGCCAGCCAGCGAGCGCAGCGAGAAGTCGGGTGCCTCCATTCCCACCGCTACCCGCTCGAGGTCGATTGCGGGGAGGTCATGACCGTCTCTCGGGCCGAGCGGTTGCGAAGACAGACCACCGCGACCGATGACGTAAGCGGCGGCGACCGCAACGAGAGCGACCGCGACGATACCGATGCCTGTCTGCGTACGCATGTGTCGACTCCCTCCAATTGCGCATCGGTCATATACCACTCTGGGCATGAACCGTCAACGGGCGGGGGCTGGGGGATGCGGCGGCGGCACCGCACATCGCTGGCGTCTGCACCCAAACTCACGTATGCTACAATGAGACGCCCCGTGTGGAGGCCCAATGTACTGTCGGCGTCAAACGATCTCGGTTTGCCCCCAGCGATTCAGCATTAGCGTTACGAGTGCTTGTCTGGTTCTGGGGTCCGGCGGTTGCCGGGAAGATGTCGGGACCACCCCCGTCGTGCTGCCCGCCGTGCCCGCATTGGTCACGGTGACGCCTGCCGAG
>JBFHWR010000334.1:0-4242 GCA_041599395.1 Gemmatimonadales bacterium
GGCCCCGAGTCCCGGTGGGCCGACGATATCCCCCAAGGGCATTCCCACGACCCAGCCAACGGTACTGACGAGCACCCACCACCCGGCCCGGCGCACCTGGTGCCGCAACACGAGCCACTGGAATGTCCCGGCCACCGTTCCGAAAAGGCTCACGCCCGCGAGCCAGCCCACGTCCGCATTCACTACCCCCACAGCAAACACCACGACACCAACTACAGCCACGGCGCCGACACTGGCCAGCACCCACCGGACCGCCCGGACCACGTGGCGGCGCAGAGCCAGCCACTGCAACCCGCCCATCACGATCGCGCCCACGACGACACCCAGGTACCCGGCCAAGACTACGGTGGGGACGCGTTGCAGCATCTTGGGTTCTTCGTGCGGGCCGAACCAGCCCCAATACACACCCCAACCCCACCCGACAGCAGCGGCCATCAGCCACAGGAACCATACGCGCCACCCCGGCCCCCGCTGTGGCGCCAGCGCCAACCGCGCCGCGACCACCATGAACCCGGCGAAGGCGTTGAAGAAGACGTCGCGGAAGTCGAAGACGCGGCTGGGCAACACCGCCTGAATGCCTTCGTCGAGCAGACCCAGCAGCGCGGTCACCGCCACGGTGTAAGCTGCAGGGGCCGGAACCCGCCGGCCGTTGCGCACGCGCTCGAGGAGCGCCTGGTGGATGAGGGCGGCCACGATGCCGTACTCGATCAGGTGGGTGCGTTCTTCCGGGCTCTCCATCCTGAGGAAGGCGACCAGATAGGCGGAGGCGACGCCGAGCCCGACGCCGATCTCGCCCCACCCGGGGCGCTTCTTCACCCATCTGGCAACGATGGCACCCACCAACACGAGCACGACGAGCGCGAACGAGACGCGCAACAGATTGCGTTCGCGCAGTGCGTCGACCAGCGTCCGCGCCGGCCCCAGGGTGGAGTAGATCGCCACCATGACGGCCAGCGTCCAGAGCCAGAGACGCCGCTCCCGATCGGACGTGAAGAGAGACGTAAGGGTAGCTGCGTTCAGCGGTGAATTGCCAGTGCTCGCCTATTGCCGGATGACGTCAACTGGGAATGACGAGCTCAACCGACAGCCGAATCGGAACGTCACGTTGGGCGCTTTCAGGTGATTTCGTACACCCGGATGCTCGTGATGAATGGATTGTCCTGAGCGATCGCTACCGCTTCATCGAGGCCCTCGGCATTGATGATCGAGTAACCCGTAATGGATTCGTTTGCCAGGGGCAGGTCCTTGGTTCCCTTGTGCGAGATCTCGCGCCCGCCGCGGTGGAAGCCCCCGCTGTCCTCGGTCTTATCGGCAACCGATTCGAACCACTTGCCCCACGCAGCCATGATCTCCTTGGTGGGCTGTTGGAATCCGAAATGCAGCAACATGAATCGTTTCACTGCGCTCTCCTCGCGCGGATGGGAACAGGCGGCGAGCCCTGCCAGGTGCATCGTCTGTTCGGCTGCCGACGGTCCTTAGTCCTCATACTTCTACCCAGCTCGGTAGTGTTTGCCGGTCCCATGACGCAAACGCAAAGTGCCTGACGCCGTCATACCGCAACAACTCGACAGGCAACGCGTGAGCCGCAAATCGATTATGAAAGACGTCAATACTGAGGATAGCCTCAGTGCCAGACCTGCGAAGCAGCGCGACAGCGCTGAGACTCGTGTTGCGTGTGTCTGTCGCAGCGCGCTTACCTCCCGAGCTGAGCCGAGCAATCCACAGGTCGTCCTGCCGGTCTGTTGCAATTGGCTGGGGTGTCTGATTCTCCCCATACATGCTGTACGCGATACACATTGGATCGAGGCATCCGGTCGGACCCATGGTGTCAAAGAGTATGAGGATCCCGGGAAAGTTCTTCTTTGTGTAGCTTTTGAGCTGCTTGGCTCCGACCCGGAGTTTCTGACGCACTCGACCCATACTGATGAATCGAGCCCTCGTCTCACGGTTCTCGAAATTGGCAGCATGTTCTTGGTCGTCCACATTCGGATCGAGCTGCTTGATTTCGACGGCGACCGTTACGTCGCGGAGCTGAAGCTCATAGTCCGGGATTGTGGAGTCACCCTCCGGAAGACGCCGAAACGGGAGAGCGCGTTCATCGCAGAACTGCTCGAAGAGGCTTTCTGCTTCAGTCAGCACGGTAACACCATTGGCTGCCTCACCGACCTCGTAATGCGCTGCGGGCGACTCGCCACCGGGCGAAACGCAGCCGCAGGTTGCTGAGACTGGCTTGAACGTGCACTATCGCTTCCCTTACTCTTTGGCCGGTTTTCGCTCTCCGGGGACATGCGCGTATTCTACGTCGTCCTGTTCCTGCAGGATTCCGATGATGCGGGCGGCGTCTTCATCTCCTCTCACGAGCAAGGCGTAGAGGGTCGACAACTCCGCATCCTCGTCGTCTGGGAACAAGGGCTCCGCCTTCACCAGCGCCTTCCCGATCCGCCGGGCAAGCTCCTCCATGCGCCCGGCGGAGTGGGAAGCCTGCTGAAATTTCACCATGATGATCTGCGGCTCCTCCACTACGCATCGTCCTCTAGATCAGGCGCAACGACTCATTCACATTCAGGCGTCCGTGCCCGAAGGTCGCGTTGAAGCGCGTCTGGCCCGGCACCTTGTCCGCGCCGCGGACCAGCGCGCGACGCACCGCGGTCCGGCTCGCCCCAGCCCTCTTCGCCAGCAGCAAGGCTGCAGCCCCGGAGACCTGCGGCGTGGCCATTGAAGTGCCAGGCCAGGCTTCGTAGTCGGTACCGGTGGCCAGGCCACTGGGATAAGTCGGCACCGTGCTGAAGATGTTGACCCCCGGCGCGACCAGGTCGATGTGCGTCCCAGTATTGCTGAAGTCGGCGATGTCGTCGGTTTCGGTGCTGGCGCCGACTGCAATGACCCCGGCGATCGCAGCCGGGAAACTGCGCGGGTTGCCTTCGAGCTTTTCATTGCCCATGGCCGCCACCACGACCACGCCCTCCTTCAGTGCGCGCTTGATCAGGGTTTCCTCGGTCGGATCGCGGGGCCCGCCAAGGCTGAAGTTGATCACTTTTGCACCGTTGTCGGTGGCGTGCCGAATCGCGCGGTAGTAGCCAACGGCCGAATAGGGATCGAGTGCCTTCAACGACATGATCTTTCTCGAATTGGTGACGCCCCGGATTCCAATCCGGTTATTGTGCACGGCCGCGATTATACCCGCAACATGCGTCCCGTGGCCAGAGGTGTCTTTCTTGGATCCGCTGGTGAAGGATTGGTTGTCGACGAGAATACCTTGCAGGTCCGGGTGATCGGGATCGATCCCGCTGTCAATCACCGCAACGACGACATCGCGGGCGGGAGCGAAACGCTTGGACTGCTCCGCGGCAAACAGGTCGATGGCGCTCAAGAACCATTGCCGGTTGGTCATAGGATCGCCGCGCCGCGGCCTTGGGACCGCCATCACATATTTCATCGGGGGGATGTAGGCGTATTCCACCATGGCGTCCTTGCGGATCTCCTGGCAGGCCTTTTTCGCGTCGCGGCTGGACGCCAGGGATAGCACACTCAGCCCGGACAGCGTGTTTTCCGATTCCGCATCCGCGGCCACGGCCAGGCGGCGGAAGTTGGCCAGCCCACGCGCCGGGGCCTTTCCGAACACCGGTTCCATGGCCACGAGCTTCTTGCTGGCCAGCCACTTGTTCAAGGCACCCTTCTTCGGCGGCTCCCGCCCCTCGGCGGCCAGGGCGCGCATCGCACCCCGGGTGGCCCTATTGGTCTTCAACTTGACCACCACCTGTGCTTCCGGCGATCCTTGCATTCCCTGCGACCACCCTCCACGTGCAGTATACATGATTGTCCCCTCCTGTTCGTCGTTTACCCCTGCTCATCCGTCATGGATGGAATTCGCTTTCACGTGCCAAGAGGTTCCGTAGCCAGTTGGCTAGTCACACAAAGCGTGCTAACAAAAGCGCGTCCCGTCAGTGGCATTTGCTGTTCAGGCTGAAACCGCTGGCGTCATGCTTTCATTGTAGGGAACACCACAAAGGGGTGGATTCCCAACACAAACAGACCAGCGAAGATCAAGAATGGCCGGGACGCGTAGAACAGCGCGACGCCAACCAACGCCGACCTCGCACCTATCGGTTATCCTGTCGGCTCTCCCACGACAACATCCATCTGAGGCGCGAACGGTTGCTGGTACACCCGCGTGCCTGTCGCTCTATACAGGGCGTTGGCGAGTGCGCCTATAATGGGAGGGAATGGCGGCTCACCGAGGCC
>JBFHWR010000335.1:0-4229 GCA_041599395.1 Gemmatimonadales bacterium
GGATCGGTGATCCATGGAATGGGGGTACATCTCCTTTGTGGAACCGACCCTGCCGAACTCGAGGGCGCCTACGCTGCCGCCTGGGTTGGATTGCTGTCGCTGACGCGGTCGGGGACGGCCAGTGGTGGGGGTGGGGGTGGGGATGGGGGCAAGCGAGCGAGCTCGGGGCCGGTTAGGGTCGCCGCCGTCGGCCCCGCGTCGTCCGGCGAGCCGGTAGCTCGGAAAGGTGCCGCAAAAGCTCGTCGAGCGAAGAAGCGCTGAGCAGTTCCCGTTTTCCTCTCACCACACTAAAGCGCACCGGTCGGTCGAGGTCCGGAAGATCGCGCGCTCGCAGGCGGCGGGCCTGGCCCTCTCGCAGCCTGATCTTCACGACGGAATCCCCCTTGTCGAACTCGTAGCTCAGCGGGACCCGATCTCCCAATATCTTTGCGGACCCCGGTAGGCGGTCCAGCTGCAGTTGCCGCGGCCGCGGAACCAAGGCATCGACGTCGAGGGACAGCGATGTCTTCAGGAAATCTTCCCAACTCGACAGGTTCTCCAGTTGCTCGCGTACCGACCTCCGAACCGCTTTCGGCTCTGCGGCGGCGATGGAGCCGCCCGAGCGGCGCCAGTATTCCCGAAGCCGCGTCACGGCCGTCGAGAGCTGCCGTTGGTCAGGATGTGGCGTGACTCCCGCTAGCAGCGCCGCCACCAGAGCATCGCGAGCCGAGCCGGCGAGGGCTTCCGGAAACGTCCCCTTGAGCCTGATCCGTTCCCGCGCCAGCTCAAAGCCGAAGTATTCCGTCCGCGTCGCTCTCACCAGGCCTGCCCGGCGACGGCCGTGCACGTACTCCACCGACGGTGGTGTGCGGGTCGCGTATTGTAGGATCAGTTTGTACGGAATGTTGGTTCCCTCCGCAGCGCCGCGCGGCGTGCCAAACCGATCCGCGAAGTACGACACACTCCCCGCCAGGGGCAACCGGGGCTCGCATACCGACGATCGCGAGATCCGGACCCGCTCACCGTTTGCCAACTCGCCCTCCATGACGAGGGCGAACGGCATGATACGGGCAACGAGATCCTGAAACCGCTTCAGCAACCCCGACGTGGCCCGCGGCAATCGATCCGGTAGCGGCCGCTCGAGCGCCCGATACACGGAGGACGTGCCGAGTGCCACGTCTTCCAGCACCTTGATGAGCACACCGCGTCGATCCGCCCACTCGGCAATCTCGTCTCGAAAGAGATGTCGGCTGAGGCCGTACACGCTTCCCACGTATCCGTGTTCCGCGAGCGCTTCCCGATAGAGCGCATACCCGGTCAGGTGGTCGCTACCCCAGACCGTCACATCGGCGATGTCATACTCGTCCCGCGTCATGTGGTGCAGCGAGTTGATGTTCGACGCGACCGCGAGCAGTGGTATCAGCTCATCCGGGGCTTGCACCAACAGCTCCGCCCAGGGGCGGTCCACCGGCATGGCTTCGACGTCGCGCCCATAGGATGTGAGCCGCCCGTCCGCAATAAGGCCTCGATCCGCCATTTGGCTTGCTGCCCTGGCATACGCGCGTTTGTCGAGGGGCACCGGCAGTTCGAGCTCAGCGAGATCCACCGCGAGAGCCGCCGCCGTCAGCGCGATGCGTTCGTTGTCACCCGCGAGCTGGAAAGCCGGAGCAGTCGGTTCGAGGCTCTCGAAATCGATGGCGCGGTCCGTGAGTATATACACTTGGCCATCAGCCACACGGCCGTGTACCCGTCCCGCCATCTGGAGGATTTCATTCGGACCGAGGTGTTGGCGCGTCAACACGTTGCGGCCGTGGTCTATCACCACGTTGTACACCGCATCGTAGATGACCACCGTGTCCAAGCCTTGGATGTTGAGGGCCGACTGCCCAGCCTGGGTCATGGCCAACAAGAACGGCTTGCGAGGCTCTCCTTCCAGGAACGGCCGGATGATTCGGATGGGTTCGCCGCCGTGATAAAAGGCCGTATTGAGCAGCGGCCAGCGCCCCCCAAGTACCTGGGCTGCCTGCTCTACCTCGGCCCGAGTGGGGAGAAACAGCGCGACGCCGCGGTTTTCCTTTACGATGCGGCGGACGAACCGCGGATCCATGAACTCGACCGGCGTCCGCGCATGCGTGCTCACGCTGGCCGCGAGTCGCGGATTGAACGCGGAGGTCTCCAGGACTTCCTGGGACTCCAGATAGTCAGCGTAAAACGTGGGATCCACGGTGGCGGAGAGCCAAACGAACCGGCAACCGACGCGCTTGCCGAGCGCCAGGCACAGTTCGAGCTCCGCGGATGTCTGATGAATCTCGTCGATGACGACCGTATCATGCGGATCGATCAGATCGTCTTGAAACCAGCGTCGGGCAATTCCAGTCGTCACGATGACAACGTTCCACGACGGCGTTTCCGGCGTCGCTTCGCGTTCCCGGTTGACCACACCTACACTGAGCGGGCGTTCCACGATCTGTTCGGCAATTGGACGGATGGCGAGCGTCTTGCCAGTGCCGGTACCGGCTACGATGCCGAATCCCACTCCCCTGCTCGCCAGGTCCCGTATCTCGGCACCATGTTCCTGCTCGAGCACGGTCTCGATACTGAGACTGAGCGCGAGTTCGATCGTTTCGCAGGCTGCGCGGGTCGGGGCAATCACGATGACGCGGCCGGTCGGCGGCTCCGCCCGTCTGAACGCCTCCCGGTCGGGCGGGAGGTAGTGATCGCGAATGTGCGTGGGCAACCGGGAGATCTTACGCGATCACGATGCGGTGATCGCTGAATTCCGGGGCGCCAAGACAGATTCCCAGTTCACGCGCCGTCCGGACCTGGTCGCTATCCAGCGGGACGCTGTGCCCCGGTCCAAACGCGCGTTCTAGGGGCACCGTTGTCACCTGCTGGGAATCGTAGGCCACCAGGTGACCAAACCGGCCGTCGGCGACCGCGCGCACCGCCTCCGCCCCAAAGCGCAACGCAAGCAATCGATCGAACGTGGTCGGCGAGCCGCCGCGCTGGAGGTGTCCCAGGGTCAGGAACCGTGTTTCCTTCCCCGTCTTCTTGGTGATGTAGTCCGCTACCGCCACGCTGATCCCGCCAAGCCGCTCAACGCCCCCTACGAGAGCCGACGCCTGGACCACTCGCGTCCCATCGATGGGCGCGGCACCCTCGGCAACGACCACGATGCTGAAATGCCGGCCCATTGCTTCGCGCTCCTGGACTTTCTCACAGACGCAGTCCCAGTCGAACGGGATTTCGGGAATGAGGATGATGTCTGCCGTGCTCGCCAACCCGGCATGGAGCGCGATCCATCCGGCGTTTCTTCCCATCACCTCGACCACCATTACCCGTTGATGGCTCTCGGCGGTGGAATGGAGTTTGTCGATCGCTTCCGTTGCGGTACTCACGGCAGTGTCGAACCCGAACGTTATCTCGGTGCCGCCCACATCCCGGTCGATCGTCTTGGGAATCCCCACCACCGGGAGTCCCTTCTGCCCCAGCTCATGCGCGATATGGAGCGTACCGTCGCCGCCCACCGCAATGAGGGCATCGAAGTCATGCTTGCGAAAAGTGGCAATCAGTTCGTCCGACCGGTCGACTTCGATCTCCGTCCCATCAGTCTGCAAGACCGGCCAGCGGAATGGATCGCCTCGGTTTGTCGTACCGAGTATCGTGCCGCCGATGTGCGTGATGCCTCTGACAGTGTCGCGATCGAGTGGCACCATGCGGGCTGCACCCAGAAGACCCCCGAACCCGCGCCTGATCCCGGTCACCCGCCATCCACGGTTGAGCGCCGTGAGCACGACGGCCCTGATGACGGCATTGAGCCCGGGAGCATCACCGCCGCCGGTGGAGATCGCTAAATGCATGAGGCGTTCCCGGTTACCGTGATTGGCGCTGGCGAATCAGTCCGACGACTTCACCTGGATTCGCATGACGACCAAGCGCTTTCTTCGAGAAAACCAGATCGCCGTCCACGGTCACTTCAAACAAGCCACCGGAGGCTTCGACCAGCCTGACGGTCGACTCTGGGTAAGCTTTTTCTATCTCGTCCGCCAGACCGGCGGCGCGCGGCTCGTAGTTTCAGACCACGCAATACTGAATCGCCACCCGCATCGCACCTCCTTTCGCAGGTAAAACTAATCCCACAGCCCAACGATTCATTCTGTGACGGCGATCTGGCCATCGTCCCGGGCTGAAATCCGGCGACAAGTGACAAAAAGATACCAGGTATCCAAGTACCGCCTGACCGCCTAACC
>JBFHWR010000336.1:0-4199 GCA_041599395.1 Gemmatimonadales bacterium
GACGATCGATACGGGATGAAATCGTGTCCGGCGCAGGCGATCGATTGGATGGCATGGGAGCGTCCCGGAAAGTGGATGGCAAGAACGTGTGCCGTTCCCGCCGGGACGGCAAGCCTAGTCCGCGAGTTGACGCAGCGTTTGCAGTTGATCCCTGGTCCTGAGCGCAACAATCGTATCACCAGCTTCGAGCCGTGAGTTCGCGGAGATCTCGGTGCGGATGTGTGTTCCTCCAGCCAGCGTGCGACGTCGCCCGAATGCATGACGACGTCGAGGGAAGCGGTTTGTCGGCGGTTCTCACGTGGATCACGCACGCCATCGAGACATTGACCATCGGGCGTGACTTTGCTACCATGTGCCGGGGTTGGGCGGTCCAGTTCTCTTCTCGCACCCTATTGACAACGCCCTTGCTTCATGCTAACGGCTGTGCAATGCCATCGTTTCGTCTGACGCCGAGGCACGTCTGGGCTCGGCCAGTCATGCTGGTCGTTGCGCTTGCGCTGAGCGTCGCCGGATGTGGCCCATACCCCCAGTCCACGTTACATCCGCGCTCCGATCTCGGCACCGAGCTGAGCGATCTGTACATGCAGATCTTCTGGTGGGCTGTGCTGGTGTTCATCATCGTGGAATCGTTGCTCGTGTATGCGGTCATTCGATTTCGCGCCCGTCCCGGTCAGGAGGGAGAGCCGAAGCAGATCTACGGACACACGGCGCTCGAAATTGCATGGACGGTCGCTCCCGCAGTCATCCTGGTGTTCATCGCGGTGCCGAGTGTTCAAAGCATCTTCCGGACGTCGCAGCCGCCGCCGGCGGACGCACTCGAAGTGGAAGTGATCGGGCATCAGTGGTGGTGGGAGTTTCGTTACCCCGAATACAATCTGGTCACCGCCGGCGAAATGCACATTCCCGTCGGGCGACCCGTGTCCTTGGTGATGACGTCTGCCGACGTCATCCACAGTTTTTGGGTGCCGCGTCTTGCCGGCAAGCGAGACGTGATACTCGGTCGCACCAACAGGCTGCTGTTCACCGCCGATTCCGCCGGCGTCTACCTTGGTCAGTGCGCGGAGTACTGCGGCACCTCACACGGGAACATGCGATTTCGCACGATCGTGGACGCGCCGGCTGATTTTGACGCCTGGGTGCAGCAGCAACAAACCGCGCCGCCGCCCGCCGATTCGCTGACGGAGATTGAGCGGCGCGGCGTGGAGGCGTTCACCAGCGTCCGGACTCCGGCGAGCAATTCGTGCATTGCGTGCCATGCCATCGAGGGCGTCTCGTTTGGCGTGCTGGGTCCCAACCTGTCGCACGTCGGGGGCCGGACGACCATTGCCGGCGGCATACTGCCAAACACCACCGACGGCTTGCGGCGTTGGCTCACGGACCCGGCGGGCGAAAAACCCGGAAGCCTCATGCCCAACGTGGACCTGTCAGATGCGGAAACCGATGGGTTGATTGCCTACCTCCAGAGTTTGAGATAGATCGAGATCATGGCCACGACCGCCGCGCAGCATGCTCCGCTCGCCGCCGTCGCAGGTCCGACAGGCCTGTGGAGCTGGATCACGACGACGGATCATAAGCGCATCGGGATCCTCTACGGTGTCACGGCATTCGCGTTCTTCCTCATCGGCGGTCTCGAGGCCCTGCTGCTTCGCGCGCAACTTGCCACGCCGAACGGCCGCCTGTTGGACGCAGACACGTACAACCAGATGTTCACGATGCATGGGACGACCATGGTGTTTCTGGCGTTCATGCCGCTTGCCGCTGCGTTCTTCAATTTCGTGGTTCCGCTCCAGATTGGGGCTCGCGACGTCGCGTTCCCACGCTTGAACGCCTTCAGCTACTGGGTGTTTCTGTTCGGCGGGCTCTTCATGAATGCGAGCTTTTTGTTCGGCGCCGCGCCGGATGGCGGGTGGTTTGGCTACGTCAATTTGACGTCCAAGCAGTATTCGCCGGGATTGAACATTGACTTCTGGGTGCTGGGTTTGGCCATTCTCGGCACGGCGTCGCTCGTGGCGGCCGTGAATTTCATCGTCACGATCATCAACATGCGCGCACCGGGCATGCGGCTCATGCGCATGCCGGTGTTCACGTGGATGACGCTGGTCACGCAGTTCCTCGTGCTTACCGCGTTTCCCGTCATCACCGTCGGGCTCGTCTTCCTGATGTTCGACCGGTTTTTTGGGACGAACTTCTACAACGCGGTGGCGGGCGGGGATCTCCTGCTGTGGCAACACCTGTTCTGGTTGTTCGGACACCCGGAGGTGTACATCCTGATTCTCCCCGCCATGGGCATCGTATCCGAGGTGCTTCCGACATTCTCGCGGAAGCCGCTGTTTGGATATGCGGTGGTCGTGTATTCGGGCGTGTTGATCGGGTTCATGGGTTGGGGGGTCTGGGCCCACCACATGTTTTCAGTTGGGCTCGGGCCAATCGCCGACTCCGTGTTCGGCGCAGCGACGATGTTGATCGCCATTCCCACGGGCGTGAAGATCTTCAACTGGATCGGCACCATGTGGGGTGGCCGCATTGATCTCAAGACCCCCATGCTCTTCGCCATCGGGTTTGTCGCGATGTTCATCATCGGCGGGTTGTCCGGGATCATGCACGCATCCCCGCCCACAGATCTCCAGCAAACCGACACGTATTTCGTGGTGGCCCATTTCCATTACGTGCTCTTTGGCGGCGGGATCATGGGGCTGTTCGCGGGGATGTACTATTGGTGGCCCAAGGCGTTCGGCCGGCTACTCGATGAAGGGTTAGGGAGGTGGCATTGGATCCTGATCGTGATCGGTCTGAACTTGTCATTCTTTCCGATGCACTTCATCGGCCTGCTAGGCATGCCGCGCCGGGTGTACAACTACGACCCGGAGCTCGGATTGGGCTTTCTGAATATGATGTCCACCGTCGGCGCGTTCATCATAGGTGCATCAACCCTCGTGTTCGTCTATAACATCTGGGTGACGGCCAAACGCGCGCGGTCGGCGTCAGCCAATCCGTGGAACGCGCCGACGCTGGAGTGGTCCATTTCGTCACCCCCACCGGTATACAACTTCTCCGTGCTGCCTGAAGTCCGAAGCCGGTTGCCGTTGTGGCGGGAGGACGGGCTGAGCCGCATCCCGGACGTACCGCCCGAGCCTGTGCACGTCCCGGGTGGTTCGTATTGGCCGATTGTTGCGGCGTTCGGGCAACTCGTCATCGCCGTTGGGGCCATTGCCCGCGTGTTGCCGATCGTTCTCGCCGGGGTTGCCGTGCTGGTCATCAGCATCTACTTCTGGGCGTTTGAGCCCTTCGAGGTCTAGCATGTCGTCGCACGCGGCCGCCGCCCATTATACGAGCACCGGTCTCGATAACCGGAAGCTCGGAATGTGGACCTTCATCGGATCGGAATGCCTGCTGTTCGGCACCCTGATCTCGACGTATCTCGTCTACGAAGGCCGCAGTGTCACCGGCCCCACCACGCACGAGATATTGAACATCCCGGTAACATCGGTCAGTACGTTCGATCTCCTGATGTCGAGCTTGGCGATGGTCATGGCGCTTGCCGCGGTGGAGCGGGGCGACAAGCTCTGGGCGCGCATGTGGCTTGCCGCTACAGCAGGACTTGGCCTGATCTTTCTCGGATTCCAGGTTTACGAGTTCGTGACGTTTGTCCATGAAGGGCTCACGCTGCAAACGAACCTCTTCGGGTCCACGTTCTTCGTCCTCACGGGATTTCACGGCGGCCACGTGCTCATTGGTGTCATCTGGCTGCTTACGCTGCTGGTGCGGTCGTTCCAGGGCAAGCTCGGTCCGGACAAGGCATTGCAGGTGGAGATCGCCGGCCTGTACTGGCACTTCGTCGACGTGGTGTGGATCGTGATCTTTACCGTCGTCTATCTCATTCAAACTTCGTGAACGAAGCAATGGCTGACGAATTGCAGCACACCGAAGAACAGGAAGCCACCTCCACCCCCACTCCTACCCCCACCCCGTCGCCGACGGACGCCTACCTCGCGGTGGCGGGCATCCTGATCATCATCACGGTGGTTGAGGTGGGTGTTTTCTATGTCCCGGCGTTCCAAGCGATCCTCGCTCCCCTCCTCATCATGTTGTCCACCGGCAAGTTTGTGCTCGTGGTGATGTTCTACATGCACCTGAAGAAGGACCACGGTCTCTTTTCGTTGATCTTCCTGCTGCCGCTGGTGCTCGCCGTCGCTGTCCTC
>JBFHWR010000337.1:0-4179 GCA_041599395.1 Gemmatimonadales bacterium
ATCCGGTCGAAAACGATCAGGTCCAGCGGAGCCTCGACGAGATCGAGGCTGTCGGTAAATCGATGTTTGCGCTCGAGCCGGAACTCGAAGTGCGGCTCGGCGGCGAGTTTCTCTTTGTCAACAAGACTCGGCTCCGGTTGAGCCTGGACAACTACGCCACGTTCAACAGCGTGCTGAACACGCTGCGGCAAAGCGGCGTCGGCGCCTTCCGGGTGGGCGGTGAAATCGATCGCCACGGGTGGCAGGTGTTTTTGTCACAGTTGCTGGCGTTCGCTCCACGCGACATGGGGCCGAACAAGCTGTCCGCATTGCAGGAAGCTCTCGAGAAGGAAGGGCTGCACGAGGTGTCCTTGTCGCCGCCCCTGGACGACGAGGAGGAGTACGAAGAGGAAGAGGCGAAGGAAGTTGCCAAGCGGACATACGGTCGGTGTGTTGCGGTCACAAAGAATGTTCTCAATGACGTGCGCATGGGTAAGACGAAGAGCGTCCGCAAGGTGAAGCGCGCGGTGCAGGGCGTGGTCGACCAGGTGATGAAGAACGAAGCGTCCCTCGTGGGATTGACCACGCTTCGGGATTACGACGACTATACGTTCACGCATTCGGTGAACGTTTGCATCTTCAGTGTGTCGATCGGCAAACGAATCGGATTATCGAAACTCCAGTTGTACGATCTCGGACTGACCGCGCTCTTGCACGACATTGGGAAGAGCCGAGTTCCGCTGGATATGATCAATAAGACGACGCCGCTGACGGACGCCGAGTGGCGCGTCATGCAGGCGCATCCCTGGTACGGCGTGCTGACGCTGTTCAAGCTTCGCGGCTATGGCGATCTGCCGTACCGATCGATGATCGTGGCATACGAACATCACATGAAGATCGATCTCTCGGGTTATCCAAAGAGCGTGCGGCCGAGACAGATGTCCGTCTTTTCTAAGATTGTCGCGGTCGCAGACGGGTTTGACGCCGCCACGAGCCGCCGATCGTACCAGACCAACCCGATTCAGCCCGACGAAGTCTTACGGGAGATGTGGGAGAACCCGCGGCGTGGACAGGATCCCGTCTTGGTGAAAGGCTTCATCAACCTGTTGGGCGTGTATCCGGTCGGCACGTGCGTCATTCTCGATAGCTACGACGTCTGTATCGTTCACTCGGCCAACCCCGACCCCAGGCATCTCAACCGGCCTGTCGTGCGCCAGGTGCTGACGGCAAACGGAGGACACCTCACAAACGGGCCGTTGCTCGATCTCGCCGAACAGGATGCCGCGGGTGGCTTCAAGCGGTCGATCATCAAGGTGACAGACCCCGCGAAGTATGACTTAACGCCCAGCGATTATTTTGTCTGAACGGCTCGCGAGTCGCTGGCGTAGCATCCATGCCGAGGGCCGGGCTGCGCTCATCCCCTACCTCACCGCGGGATACCCGACCAGCGCCGACAGCCTGGCTGCGCTCCGGATGCTGGCGGAAACGGGCGCGGACTTCATCGAACTTGGCATTCCGTTCAGCGACCCGTTGGCGGACGGCCCGGTCATCCAAGCCTCGACGGAACAGGCGTTGCGCAGCGGCATGACCGTCGAGCGAGCGCTCCAACTCGTTCGCGACGCGGCCCTCGATGTCCCCGTCATCGCGTTTGGGTATCTCAATCCCATTCTCGCGTACGGCGTGAACGCGTTCATCCGCGATGCCGTCGCGGCCGGCGTAAGTGGCGTGCTGATCACCGATCTGCCCGCCGGGGAGGACCCCGCGTTTGAAGCCGCGGTGCGCGACAGCGCGCTCGACCACGTGCGGCTCGTCGCGCCCACCACCAACCGCACTCGCCTGGTCGAGACCGTTCGAGACGCCGAAGGCTTTATCTACTTGATTTCGCGCTTGGGCGTGACCGGGCCCGCGACCACCTTGGACGATGGGGTGAGAGAGACCATTGCGGCCATTCGCCGTGCGACGCCGCTCCCCATTGCCCTCGGCTTTGGCATTGGCACCGCAGAGCAGGCAACGGCGGCCGCGCGCTTGGCGGATGGCGTCGTCGTGGGAAGCGCGCTGGTGCGCTCCCTCGCCGGAGGGCTCGACTCCGCGCGCGCCCTCATGCGGGAACTGCGCGACGCCGTTCGCAGCGTCGAGCGTTCACTGAACGGCGTCGGGACAGGCTCACCGTCCTAGACCAGCGCGCCTCGGCGGCGTGATCTGACGCACACCCTGCCTTTACACGACCGCGTCGGTGTCGGTACCATACGCCGTGCCGGCGAACGATCGGATCTCACTCAAAGGAATGCGGTTTCACACGCGGGTCGGGCTGCTCCCCCACGAACAGCTCGTACCGCAGCCCCTCGAGTTGGACCTGACCGTGTGGCTGTCGCTGCGTCGCGTCGGTGAATCGGATTCTCCCCAGGCCCTGCTCGATTACCGAGACTTGTACGCGGTCGTCGAGCAGACCGTCGGTACCAGCCATCACAAGTTCTTGGAAGCGCTGTGCGAGCAGGTTGCCGCGCGGACGCTCGAGTTTGACGGTGTCGAACAGGTTGAGGTTGCAGCCCGGAAGCCGCACGCACCGATTGACGGACCGGTTGACTGGGTGGAAGTCGTTGTGGAGCGCGCCAAGAGTGACCTCACCTGAATGGGCGTTTGTCGCGCTCGGGTCCAATGAGGGTGACCGGCAGCGATATCTCCGGCTGGGCCGCAATGCACTGGCCCGCGCCCGCAACACGCGGTTCGTTGCCGCCACGGCGGTCATCGAGACCGAGCCGCTCGGCAACCGTCCGCAACCGGCATACCTCAACCAGATGGTGCTCCTCCACACCGAGATGCCCCCCCGAGCATTGCTGCGGCTCTGCCAGCGCGTCGAAGACCGAGCGGGACGCGTGCGGCGGGAACGGTGGGGACCGCGCACACTCGACCTCGACATCGTGCTGTACGGCGACCGCGAGATTGACGAGGCCGATCTTCAAGTGCCGCATCCGGAACTGGCGAATCGACCGTTTTGGCTTCGTCAACTCGCGGCGCTGGCACCCGCCGTGCGCGCCCATTCCGTAAGCCTCCGGCCCGCGTGAGACGCGCGGCGGCATCCAGCCGGACTCCGTCGGACCTAGTGCAGCTGCCCCCGTGGGCGCGGGTGTCGGATGCCCGACGCGCGCACATCGAACGGGTGGCCATACTCGCGGACGGGTGGGCGACCGCCATGCGCGTGCCCCTCATGGAGCGGGGACGCCTGCTTCGCGCCGTGAATCTCCACGATGCACTGAAGGATGCACCGGATGATGTCTTGGTGACGCTGAGTGACGACTCGTGGGGGATCCCGGAGTTGAGACATGGCCCGGCGGCTGCGCAGATGGCGCAACGGCACGGCGAGCGGGACCGCGGAGTGCTCGACGCGGTGCGGTTTCACTCCGTGGGATTCAAGGGGTGGGACCTGGTCGGCAAGCTCCTCTATCTCGCGGACGCACTGGAGCCGGGCCGGTCCCATCGCCGCGACATCCATTCCGTCATCACCGCGTCGGTCCCACGCGACGTTGGGAGCGCACTCCGCGCGATCGCCGCCGAACGCATCGCATTCCTCACGGCTGCCGGCATGCGGCTGTTGCCGGAGACGGTCGGGTTTTGGAACAGTCTCCTGTGCGACGCGTAGCGGCGGTCATGGGCATCGGCATCGTCGGCGCCGCGGCGATCGTTTGGCTGGCCCGGTCCGGGCCCGCAACGGGGACTCGCCCTTTGATTCCGGGAGAGACCGATCGCAGCGTGGTCGAAGTATTGAACGGCACGAGGGTCGATGGGCTCGCTCGCTCGGTCACCCGCCAACTGAGGCGACAGGGGATCGACGTGGTGTACTTCGGAACCGCGACGGACTCCAGTCTCGACAGTACGCAAATCGTGATTCGGCGGGGCGATTCCTCGGCGGCGTTACGGGTGCGGAAGGTGCTTGGACTGGGTCGGATTGTGTCCGATCCGGACCCAACGCGCCTGCTCGACGCGACGGTTCTCTTAGGACCTGACGCCGCCGGGCTCAGGCGTCTCAATCCGTAGCTGCCCGCAGGCCGCGCTGATGTCCAGCCCTCTGCTCCGCCGTACCGTGACGTTCGCTCCACCGGCCCGCAGCTCACGGGCGAAATACTGGATTCCTTCGGTCGGTGTGGGAACCAAGTCGGGAGCGCCACCGGGATGGAGCGGCAGAAGGTTGATGAAGGCGCCGAG
>JBFHWR010000338.1:0-4178 GCA_041599395.1 Gemmatimonadales bacterium
CTGGGGAATCGGTTTCCTGACTGCGGGGTTGGTGGTCGGTATCATGTTGCTCGAGATCTTTGTTGCCTTCTTGCAGGCGTATGTGTTCGCGTTGCTCACGAGTGTGTTCATTGGGTTGATGCAGCACGGGCATTAGAAGCCCAGGTGGTAGGGTTGGGAATGGCTCTGCGCTTCGTGCCATTCCTCAACGTACCCGGTCGGATGATCGGGGAAGCCCGCTGGTCGGAAGACCATTGGCGGGTCGCCGATGACGCGCGCGTTCGGGAGAGACGCATGCTGAACCGGGAAGCGCGACAGCAATTCATCTCCCACAAAACCGTGAAGGTGAGTCATGCTTGACATTCTTCCAATGTTGCAAGCGTTGTCGGAGGAAGCAGCCAAGAACTACAACGCGCTGCTCGGCGCCGGGATCGGCATTGGTCTGGCCATTATCGGTGCGGGACTGGGGCTCGGGCGCATCGGTGGGCAAGCCGCCGAGGCCATTGCGCGTCAGCCTGAGGCAGGCGCGGATATCCGCGGTATTGCCGTGCTGATCGCGGTCCTGCTCGAGGGAGCAACGATCATTGCGCTCGTGTTTGCGCTGCTGTTCAAGATTCTCTAGGAGATTCGAAGAGTGTACGTCCTACTAGCCGCGTTGCAGGAGCATGGCGAGAGCGCCGAAGGATTCTCGTCGCCGTTTGAAGTCAACTTTGGCCTGTTTTTCTGGACCTGGGTGGTGTTCATCACGCTGTTCTTCCTGCTGAAGAGGTTTGCGTGGCCAGCTATTCTCAAGGCCACGGAAGAGCGCGAGCGGAACATTGCGGAACAGCTCGAGGAAGCCTCCCAGATGCGGGACGAGGCGAAGGCCGCCATGGAAGAGCACCAGAAACTCCTCGCACAGGCCAAGAGCGAAGCACAGGCGTTTATCAACGACGCCAAATCCGTGGCGCAGAAGGAACGCGAGCAGCTCTTGGCGAAAGCCCGTGAAGAACAAGAGCAAATCTTGGAGCGGGCCAAGCGGGAGATCGGCGCGGAGCGCGAGATCGCGCTCAGGCAGCTTCGTGCCGAAGCAGTGGATATTTCTCTTGCTGCTGCAGCGCGGCTGGTTCAGCAACGCATGGATTCTGCTTCAGACCGGAGGCTGGTCGAAGAATACCTCGCGTCCGTCGGAGAGAATCGTTGAGAGAACCCACGATCGCGCGGAACTACGCCGAGGCGCTCTTCCAACTGGGAGAGCGCAATGGGCAAACGGAGCAGTTCGCAAACCTGATCGAAGCGGTTGCCGGCGCGGTCAGGGCGGATCCCATCATCCGGCTGGTGCTGGAATCCCCCCGCGTTCGGAAAGACACGAAGCAGGAGATATTGGCAAAGGCGCTCGATGAGTTTGCGCCGGAGCAATTCATTCGGTTTCTGGCTGCGGTGGTCAGGCGCGGGCGCCAAGGGATCATCGGCACGATTTGTGATCAGTATCTCGACTTGGTGGACGAGAAGTTCAATCGGATCCATGTGGGAGTGACCACGGCACGCGAGCCGGATCTCGCCCTGCAGTTGGTGATCAGAGGCCGGCTCTCGGAGGTGGTTGGTAAGGAAGTGATTCCGCATTTCCGCACCGATCCCTCGATTCTTGGGGGAGTCGTGGTGCGCATGGGCGATCGCATCATGGACGGGTCGCTTCGCCGGAAGCTGGTTTCGTTGAGGAGACAGATGGTGGGGTAGATAACATCACTACATTGCCTTCCATCGGTTTCATCGGCCTCGGCGCAATCGGAACGCCCATGGCCGCCCACCTTGCCAAAAACTTCGACACCACGGTGTGGAACCGCACTGCTGCGCGCGCACGTGATTTCGCGGGCGAGCATGGCTGTCGGGTCGCGGAGAGTCCCGCTGACCTCGTTGCCAACGCCGACGTCGTGTTCACGTGCCTTCCCACCTCCAAAGAAGTGGACGATGTCGTACGCTCGGCTGGCGGCGCGTGGCGCGACGGCCAATTCCTGATCGACCTGACGTCCGGCGATCCCGCAACGGCGCGAGCAACCGGCGAGTGGCTTGCAGCGCGAGGCGTGGCCTATGTCGATGCACCGGTGAGCGGCGGGATCGCCGGAGCGGAAGCGGGGATGCTGACGGTCATGTTGGGCGGAGACAATCGACACGTCGAACGCGCACTTTCTCTGGTCGAGTGTTTTGCCGGTAAATGCGTGCATGTTGGCCCAGTCGGCGCGGGCCACGCGGTCAAGGCCGTGAATCAGGCGCTCTTGGCGGTGAGCATCGAGGCGGCAGGTGAAGGGTTGGCTGCTCTCGTCAAACTCGGCGTCTCCGCAACCAAGGCTCTCGAGGTAATCAACGCCTCAACTGGCCGTTCGTTTACCACCGAGAAACACATACCGGAGCGGGTGCTCACGCGGACGTGGCCCAAAACCTTCCGGCTGGCGCTGCTCGACAAGGACGTGGGTATCGCCGTCGAGATGTTGGAGCAGGCGGGCGTCCGTGCGGACGTCATCGCCGCGACCAAGCGTGTGCTTGCCAAGGCGCGCCGTGCCCAAGGGGAAGAAGCCGATCACGTGGAGTTGATTCGCGAAATCGAGCGGGAGTCGGGAGTCGAGATCCGGTAGCTCGGGGAGTCGGTCGCGGGGAGCTGGGGCCGTCTTGGTTCGACTCCAAGACAGCTCTGCCCCAATCCCCTGGGAGTCTCACGCCGACGGCCCCAGCTCCTCGCGTTAATGGGCGTCCTCAGTCCGCACCGTGTCACCTCGTTTTGGCGACGAATCCCAAGGCCCTGATTCACAACGAGTCTTTATGGTCGAGCGTCCCGCGTCCCCTAAAACTCCACTACTGGGGCATCCCGAGCCGCGGCATCAGTGACCTCGAAGTACTCCCGCGCGTCCGCCCCAATCACTTTGGCTGTCAGAAACTGCGGGAACCGACGGATGTACGCGTTGTACTGCTGCACGGCGCTGTTGTAGTCCTGGCGCGTCGTCGAGATGCGGTTCTCCGTGCCTTCGAGCTGGTCTTGCAGCGCCATGAAGTTTTCGTTGGAACGGATCTCGGGGTTGTCCTCGGCGATTGCGATCAGCCGGCCGAGCGCCGACGTGAGTCCTTGGTTGGCGGCGGCCATCTGGGCGAGGTCGCCGCTTTGGACGGCGCCGCCCAGGCGCGCGCGCGCGGAGGTCACGGCGTCGAAGATCTCCCTTTCCTGTTCTGCGAAGCCCTGCACCGTCCGCACGAGATTGGGCACGAGGTCGGCCCGCCGCTGCAGTTGGACCTCGATTTGGCCCTTGTAGGCGTTTACCTGCTCGTCCAGCGACTGAATTCGGTTGTAGCCGCAGCCCGACACGGCAAATGCGGCCAGCGCGGTTACGAGTATGCGTTTCATGTACCACTCCCTGTTTTGTTCGAATCGGTCGTCGTCGTTGTGTCGAACGAATCCACGAAATGGGCGAGTCGTTCGATTTGCTCCACGTATCTGTCCCCGATGGGATCGCATGCGGCAAGCGGTGCGGGCTTCGAGCCCGCGGCTGAGGAGAGTACCCAGTCGAATGCCTGGACGTCGAGTCCCACCACGGCGGCCGTTTCCTGCACCACCCGCGGAGGTTCGTCAGGCGGCGTGCGTCCCACTAGACGGAGCACCGCGCGGAAGAGCACGAGGAACGTTGCAGCCGAGTCCGTGAGCAGCCGCCCCAGGGCCTTGCCGTTCGGCGCCGCTGCGACGAACTCGGTCCTGAGTCGGAGCAGCTTGCCCCGCACTTCGCGCTCGAGTGCCTTCCGCAAGTCTTCGCGTTCCGTCGTGACGCCGTCCAGGGGGTCTTCGCCCCGCAAGAGCACGTGCGAGGCACGCATTTCCTCGATCTCGATCGGGAACACGTCTGCTGCGGCTTGCAGCTCCCGCTCGGAGAAGATGAGTGGAGGCGGCGTGCCACGTTTAGTCCATTCGGCGATCTCGCGTTCGATTGCTGCGAGCGCCGCAGGCGACGCATCCTTCACGACCAGCAGCGTCATCACGTTCTCCAGCTTGTCATCCCCCCGAGCAACCGGTCCGTATAAGAGAAACGAGAGCAGGTTGTCGTCCAACTTGCGTGCGAGTACTGCAGCAAACTCATTGACTTTTTCACGCGCCGTCGTCATCTAAAATCTCCCCGATGCGCCGCCTCCGCCAAAACCTCCCCCGCCGCCGAATCCACCGAATCCGCCGCCGCCAAACCCGC
>JBFHWR010000339.1:0-4140 GCA_041599395.1 Gemmatimonadales bacterium
CGTCGTTCACCGTCTCGATCGACATCGTGCTCGAGCGGCGGCGAGGCCGGAGGTTCTGATCCGGTGCGTGGTGCGGTGCTGGCCGGAGGACGGGCAAGTCGTTTTGGCGGACGGCCAAAGGGCCTCGAACACGTCGGCGGCCAGCGGATCCTCGATCGGGTTGCAGACGCCGTGGCGTCCGCCACCGGGGAGTGGCCGTTCCTGATCGCCGAGCCCCGTTCCGCCGTAGGCTGGCATCCTAACTTGCGTGCGCACGGAGACGTGGTTCCAGGCTGCGGCAGTTTGGGCGGTATCTACACGGCGCTCACCGTCACGCACGAAGCCACGCTGGTCGTCGCGTGGGACATGCCGTTCGTCACGCACGCGGTTCTCCGGAGACTCCTCGACGACTTAGACAGCTTTGATGCGTTTCTGCCGGAAAGCGACGCGCCACGGGGCGTGGAGCCGCTCTGTGCCGTATACGGTCCTGCCTGCATCGAACCGATTCGTGAGCGGTTAGACGCTCTGGACTTCCGAGCGACGGCGTTTCACGATGCCGTCAACGTCGGGACGCTGCCGCTGGCCGAGATCCGGAAGTACGGGAATCCCGAGACGTTGTTTTTCAATGTGAACACGGAAGCCGACCTGGAGCGTGCTCGCGCCGTCGCAGAGCAGGTGACACAGTGACCCGGAGCAAAACGCTACCGTTTGCAACACTGTTGCTGCCGGCTGAGGCCGCGGCAGCAATCCTGCGTCACATCGAGCCGCTGGCATCGGTCCGCGCCCCCCTCAGCACGGCGCTCGGACGCGTGCTCGCGGAGGACATCGCGAGTCCAATCGATCTTCCCGCCTGGGATAACTCCGGTATGGACGGCTTTGCCGTTCGAGGCGAAGACGTGCGCGGAAAAACCCCAATCGACTTGACGATCATCGAGGACATCCCCGCGGGCTCGTTTCCTCGCCACGCGCTTCGTCCGGGTACGTGTTCCCGAATATTTACGGGTGCTCCGGTGCCCAAGGGAGCCGACACGGTCATTCGTCAGGAAGACACAACCACGCTGGGCAACGAGCGCGTCACGATCGGCGCAGATCGAGACGTCAACCGCAACGTGCGGCCCCGCGGGGAGGACATGCGCAAAGGTCAACTCGTGTTGCAGCGCGGAACCCCCCTCGGACCGGCCCAGATGGGAGTGCTGGCTTCGATCGCTCAACGCGAAGTATCCGTCTACAAGCGCCCGACGGTCGCCGTCCTCGCAACGGGAGACGAGATCGCCGAGCTGGAGGAACACGAGGCGATTCTCGCGGGTCGAAAGGTCGCATCCTCCAACAGTTACACCCTGCGCTCAATGATCGAACTGGTGGGCGCCGAGCCGTTGTACCTCGGTATCGCCAAAGACGACCCCGGGGTGCTGCGTGAACGGATCGAAGCCGCTGCCGGTGCGGACCTCTTCATCACGTCTGCCGGAGTGAGTGTCGGAGAGCATGATTACCTCCGCCCCGTACTCACCGATCTCGGTGCGACGCTCGAGTTCTGGCGTATTCGCATGCGGCCTGGCGCACCCGTGGGATTCGGCATGCTCAACGGCCTCCCGTGGCTCGGTTTGCCGGGAAACCCCGTCAGCACCATGGTCACCTTTGAGTTATTTGTTCGGCCCGCGCTCCGGAAGATGCTCGGTCACACCGCCCTATTCCGGCGCGCGGTTCCCGTGACCGTGAGCGAGCCGATCCGCACCAACGCCCCGCTTCGGCATTTCCTGCGAGTTGTGATCGCCGACGGTGAGGCAGGCCCCACAGCGCGCCTGACAGGGCCGCAGGGATCGGGTATTCTCACGTCAATGGTTCGCGCGAATGCGCTGCTGATCGTTCCCGAAGACCGGCAGGATATTCCGGCGGGCGAGGTACTCAACGCCATCCGCCTCGAGGAGCCCGAGCACGTTCCAGACCCACCGTACTGAGGCTCTGCTCTGGTGGAGTGCCTACATCCGTTTGTACGCGGGGCCGCTTCCGCCTTCGCGCGGCGTCCAGCGAGGTCCGAGCACGTCGGTTGCCTTGCAATCCACACAATTGGGCGCGTTGACCCGGAGCTCTCCGTTCACCGCCTCGTACACACCGGCCGGACAGACGTGCGTGTAGAACCGGGCGATATCCGGCGTCGTTTCCTGCGCCGGGATCAGGTGGCTTGGAATCGTATCGCGAGTGGCGTTTCCCGACTTGAAGACGGCATCCACCTTACTGAAGGTCAGCTTACCATCCGGCACGAACCGCCCGCCTGATTCGCGCGTCCGTGGCACGGCGGCATCCCGCTCCATCCTGATCATTCCACCAGGGAACCGGCCGCCCGTGACCGTCATGAGCCCGGCTTTGACCACCCCGGCGCCAAATCCGTCTCGGAAAGCAAGCCGGACGTTGCGTGTCTTGCGCAAATCGCTCACGATATAGGAATCGTTGACCAAGTGATCGTACTGCACGAGCTGGTTGGCCGACGTGTCGCCCGCGGTGAGTGCGGCGTACATGGTTCGCGCCGCAAAGATCCCCGACTGCATTGCGTAGTGGATTCCCTTGAGCGACGGCACGTCAACGAAGCCAGCTGAATCCCCAAGGACGAGAAGCCCGTCTCCGTGACGGCGCTGCGGCAGGCCGTAGTATCCGCCTTCCGGAATCGTCTTTGCTCCCCATTCTACGAGCTCGCCCCCTTCGAGGTACTCGCGGAACAGCGGGTGCAGTTTCATCTGCTGCAACAGCACGTGCACGTCGAGATCCAATTCCCGGTAGTCCAGTCCCACGACGAGCCCCACGGCCACGAGGTTGGATTCCAGGGGATACATGAAGCTTCCGCCGAACGCGTCGCGGGGAAGCGGCCAACCCATGGTATGAACGATGCCGTCGAGGGGTTTTGTGGTCTCCCACAGTTCTTTCACCCCGAGCGCATAGATCTGGGGATTGGCCGACCGAATACCCTGCCAGTTGAAGTACGCTTGCGACAGGAGACCGCGGGTGCCTTCTGCAATCGCCGTTACTTTCGCTGCGATGTCGGTGGCGGGCATGAAGTTGTCACCCGGCGACCCGTCGCGATTCAGCCCCGCGGGGACGGTCCGCACGCCGACTACCCGGTCACCCTCCGTCAGCAACGCGCCGGCCGGAAATCCGGCAAACACATCGACGCCCGCTTCCTCGGCTTTTGCACCGAGCCAGCGAACGATCTCGCAGATTGAGGCGACGTAATTCCCCTTGTTGCGCATTGAGGGAGGCGTTGGGAGGCGCCGGGCGCCGCGCGACGAGAGGAGATACACGCGCTCGTGATTCACCGGCGCGCGGAACGGAAAATCGGACTCGGGGAGATCCGGAAACAGCGTCTTGAAGGGCCGGGGGTTGACCACAGCACCGGAGAGCGAGTGTTCTCCCAGCGAAGCGGCCTTCTCCAGAACGCCGATAGACACGTCGCCGGGACCCGCACCTTGCTCGTTTCCCTGCTTCACGAGCCGGGCCAGCTCGATGGCTCCCGCCAAACCGGCCGGACCACCGCCAACGAACAGCACATCCATTGGTATGTGTTCGTCGTGGGGCGGCTCGGTCAGAATCAACTGCTCGTGTGGTAACGTTGGCTGAAAGTCCGCGGGCACGACGGACACATCCATGCCGTTCGGTTCAGGACTCACGGATCTTCTTGATCTGTTCGGTGAGCTTTGGTACGACTTCAAACACATCCCCGACGATCCCATAGTCCGCGACCTTGAAGATCGGGGCGTCGCGGTCCTTGTTGACGGCGACGATCACCTTCGCCGTCCGCATCCCAGCGAGATGTTGGACCGCCCCCGAAATCCCGAGCGCCACATACAGACTCGGACTCACCGTCTTGCCGGTCTGGCCCACTTGCTCGGCGTGTGGCCGCCACCCCGCATCGACCACCGCGCGGGACGCGCCGACCGCACCACCCAGCACCGTTGCCAATTCCTCGACGAGATGGAAATTCTCGGGCCCCTTGAGACCGCGCCCGCCGCTGACGACAATCGATGCTTCCGCTACGTCGAGTTTCGCCTGCTCCGGCGCCTTGATCTCCACGGTTGTCGCAGCCGCTGACGTGTCACTGTCGGTCACGTCCAGCGCTTTAATCGTTCCCGCGCGCGGCGATTCCACCGGACTGAAAACGCTCGGTCGAACCGA
>JBFHWR010000340.1:0-4118 GCA_041599395.1 Gemmatimonadales bacterium
GATCACATGCAGACACATCGTAGCCGGCATTTCGGTTGTCCCGCAACCCGCACTCCGCCCCATGCGCTCGACGGCGACCGAGTCCAACTCCGACTGTCCAGCCGAACTCCGGGCAGTGGGATCCGATTCCCGCTCCAATGGATACTCATTGGGGTTGTGCTGTGCGGCGTCCCCGATCTGGCGCTCGCGCAACACTCTCCGCGTGCGCCGTACCCGCCGGACGCGCTGCGAGTGTCGGCGGAGATTGCAAAAGAGGGAATCGTGGTCGCCTCAAACGAAGCATCGTCGTACGCCGACAGCCTCGCTGCGTTGGTGCGAAGCCATGTACCGGTCGGTACGAAGCAGGTGGGCCCGCTGGGTTGCGGGATACAGGTCGTCAGCGAGTGGGTCCGCGGTTCGCCCGAGTCAGGAGCGGATCATCCGGAGTCGACATACCACGACAACCAGCGGCCGCGACTCCGCCTATCGGTGCAGTACACGGCAAACTGAGCCGCGCCGCGATCGGTGTTCCCGAGCTGGTCTGCGTCGTCGCGACGGAAGATCGTGTGGCCGGGAGCCCTTGAATACGATCGTGCAGGAGTCGGTCGCTAATCGCTGTTCGGTGGCTCCCACAACTCGAAGCGGTTGCCCTCTGGGTCCGTACCCCAGCCGAATCGGCCGTACGCGTATTCTTCAATCCGGTCGTCCACGTGCACCCCGGCTTTCCGAAGCTGTTCCAGCATGCGGTCGAGGTTGGCGACCCGATAATTGATCATGTACGGAGCGTTGGTCGGATCGAAGTAGTCGGTGTCGCTGGGAAACGGCGCCCAGACGGTGAATCCCTCACGCCCAGAGGGCTCCGGCTCCCGCCATTCGAAGATCATTCCACGGTCGGCAGTCGACGTGATCCCCAGATGTTTCGCGTACCAGTCCTTCAGTGCTTCGGGAGCCCTCGACTTGAAGAAGATGCCGCCGATCCCTGTGACACGTTCCATAACCTGCCTCCGCTCATCAGTCCGTAATTCCTTGTAGCTAGACCCAACACCCAGTAGTAATGAACCCAGCACAGCGACGTTCGTCAAAAGAGAAAGAACGAATTCGAGCCAAACAGGTCAAATCATCGTCATAACGCGACAACAGGAGCCGGTTCTTGACAAAGTCTGCAATCCCTTTGCCGCTCCATCCTGGATTCCCGAAAGATGGGCAACGGCTCGCTCTTTCTCGAAGGGGGTGACGTGCTGGGACTCTCCAACATCAAGGATGCCGCAACAAGCCGGGATTCGGGTCAGCCGTCAGCGCGAATCAACGGCGGACAAGGGTAAGGAGCACCACGCTCACGTCGTCCGACTCATCGCGCTGTGTTCCCAAAATGTGCCGTTCACCGATTTGGAGCGGGCGGAATGTAGCCGGGGTGTCGGCTGTGCACCTCAGGATACCGGCTTCATCAAACAGCCACCAATGGCCGAGCGGCTCCCAACTCGCCGCATACGATCGCACCCAAAGCCAGCCGGTTGGATCGCTGGCTATTGAGGAAAACCTCGGTCGCGCGCGGGCGAAGCGCGCGTTATCGTAGAGTCGTGCGAACGCGGGACGGAAGATTCTGGCGATGTACCGGCGGTACGCCCTGCGGTCGCGATCCGTGATGGGGATGGGATGAGTCAGCCATTTTACGACGCGGTGGAGCCGCCCGTCCAAATCATAGTAACGTAAAACGGAGGTCCCATCGTCGCCGATCACCACGGCGTCTCCATGCGCGACCGCTATGTCCGTCTTGCCGAAGGGTAGTTCATAGACGGGGCCCTCGCCAACCACAGCCTCTGAGCCCGACCCAACGACGAGGCGTTCGAGGTTCAAGTTCTCGAGGTCGAACCATCCGTAGGATTCGCGAGGCCTGACGACACCAGTCTCGCCGCCAAAGAAGACCAACGAGGCAGGACGGACAAAGAACAATCCATTGTCGAACCGGCCTTCGATGGCTCCTGGCATGTCCCTCCAGTCGTCTGCCTGGATTTGATGTGACGCGATCAGCTCTCCCGTTCCATTGAACGTGGAAAGCCGCGAGAGTCCGCTGTCCCACACGAACAGCGTGTCGTTGTCGCCCTGCCCAAGCCACGTCGGTTTGATGAACTCCCCTGGCCCTCGTCCCGAGCCACCAACTGCGTACTGGTAGGGTCCGGCCGCATCATAGAAGAACAGTTCTTGGCTGCCGGTGTTGAGGACGACAATCCGGCTGTCGCCCAGGACTGCAGCTCCGCGCACATCGTACAATGGGGGGTTCACGTCACCGCGCTCGGTGCCTGAGCGAATCGTGGTCAGCGGGTTCGCGATGACGGTCGCGCATCCGGGGGCCACAGCATCCGAGTGGTTCGACACTACGGTGACCCCTGCGCTGTCATGCACCGTCCACTCTGGCGGGTTGTGTGTCTCTTCCGGTTCGCTCCCGCAGGCCCACACCGCTGTGGCACCGATCGCCACGATCACGGCACCCACAGGGCTGCGCCGATTTGTCGCCGGGAATTCGGCCCTCATTATTACCCTCGATGCTCGCTTCACCCGGAACTCCGGCCGGAGCCTCCACACTCAATTATGTCTTGTGCAGGCTGTGATATGCAAAGAACCGACTACCTCGCGCGACTCCATCGCTGACCGTGGCGAATGGTTCGGAGCGCCGTCCGAACGCATCCGGCTCCGTGCTGGCGATCCCGATGCCTTCGCGCGCGGCCGCGCGCTGCTCTCCCGCAGTTGTACCAGGCATGCAGACGTCACATCAGACATTCTCACCTGGAAACGCATTGGCTGCCGTAAAATCGTTGACGCACTCAGACCTTCCCGTCTGTGAACTCGGTCATCTCTTCCTCAAAAATCTCCCTTTCTCCGATTGAGCCGTAAGAGCCTACTCCATAGACTTGTGACTAGTCGGCGTTCGTCGATACTCACGGGTCGGACGCCCCTGCGGCTCACCCTCGATGAAGTAAGGAAGGCGACGATGACCATTCCGCTGCGGTTTCAGCAGGTCGGCTCCTATCCGTATCCGGTCCCAACGAACGGATCGGGCACGGCGATGACGGCGTGCCGGCGAAACAACGACCCTGCGCTGGCGTTTCTCACACAGACCGGCCAGGACGACGAGATCGTGTTTCTTCACCTGCACCTCGCGGTCTCGGTCGAGGACGGGCGCGTTCCCACGCCGCCGAACCGCTGGATCATACAAGGTCTGTGCTATCAGAAGTCCACGGACCGGCTATGGGCCTCCGAGAATTTCACCGCGTCCGCGGTCGGCCAACACGGACTCAACCTGATCGCTGTCGACCCGTCGACTGGCGCCGAGGTGCAGGCAGTCGGCGTATCCGGCGCGTCCGGCAAAGGGCTGGCCTTCAACGGCGCTTTCTTCGTGCGCTCGGACGGCTCGACGCTCGCGGCGTTGACCCTCGGTGGAGCGAGCCTCGGTTCGACGCCGGTGCCGGCAGGTGCGACCGTGCACGGGCTCGCAGCGGCGGGCGCCTTCTACGTTGCGGCGGACAAGAGCCAGGATCGGCTGCTCGTGTTGGGGCCCTTCGGCGGACTGGTCGCCGAGTGCACCAGTGTACCCGGCACGGCCGGCGGCATGGAAGCGGTTGCCTACGACAACATCAGCGACTTCCAGTACCTGTCTCAGATACCCACGGCGAACGGGGCACCTGGGCCGGTCGGGAGCCTCGAGCATCCCGACACGCCCTGGAATCCGTCGCCCTGGCTGCGGCGCCACAACATCTATATCGCGAACGAAACCGACCAGACCATCTACTTCGGATACCTATGGAACTAGGGCGATGAGGACCGACGCTGCCGGAGGATGCCGCAGTCGACGGTCCAGCCGGACCCGCCGCAAGATGTACTTAGAACGTAGGGCAAACGATGTCACCGACCGCTACGAACGACGTGGTGGTCGAACGACATCTAGTCGATGATGCGCTGCTGTTGAAGGCCTATGTCAGGGAGCACTCACCAATCAGGATGGCTCACCGAATGGTTTACACGATTGGCAATTGTGAAGTGGAGGAATTCGGCGATGCCAACGCGTTAATGCTTGTCAAAGCTTGATGTCCCGCCACGGACTCGCACGCGCTTGCGCGATCAGCGGAAGGGCGTGAACCCCGAAC
>JBFHWR010000341.1:0-4106 GCA_041599395.1 Gemmatimonadales bacterium
CTGCCGACGACTGCTCCCGCTCTCCCCTCTCCCCTCCCCGCCCCTACTCGCTACTCCCTTCTCCCTTCTCCCTTCTCCCGTTCAAAACTGCAACCGTACGCCGACTCAACCTCCCCATTGCAACCTTTCCCGCCTTTCGAGGATCTAACAATCACCAACACCGCACAGCACAACCGAGAAACCATGCAATGGCAACCCGCGTAGTGGGCTAGGCGCCATTTCGAATCACGGACAAAGTCGGGAGGGGACCCTTGTCCGATTTCTCACAGCCTCTTCGAGGCACGGCGCTCGCCGCCGCATTGTTGTTGCTCGCCACTTCGGGAGTGGCCCAGCAACCGTCGGTGCGCGCGAGCAGTGTCCCGGCAGCAACCACAGTCGCCCAGGCCGTCCGCGCATTGCCAGATGCGCCCGACCTGGATGGGCGGCTGGACGATCGCGCATGGCAAACGGCTCCGGTCATCGACGACTTCCTGCAGCGAAACCCCGACGAAGGTGAGCCACCCACAGAGCGCACCGAGGTCAAGGTGCTCTATACCGATGCCGCCCTGTACATCGGTGTCAGGGCGTGGGATTCCGACGCGGACAGGATCGCCGCCAAGCTCACCCGGCGGGACGAGGAATCGCCATCCGACTGGATCGGCGTCATGATCGATTCCTATCGGGATCGGCGGACGGCGTTTGGTTTCATGGTCAATCCGGTGGGCGTCAAGCGCGACATCTACTTGTATGACGACACAAACGAGGACGATTCATGGGACGCCGTCTGGGACGTGGGGACGAGCCGCGACGCCGAGGGCTGGTCCGCCGAGTTTCGTATCCCGTTCAGCCAGCTGCGCTTCTCGAACGCCGAGCGATTGTTGTTCGGCTTCAACGTGTATCGGTTCATCAACCGCAAGAACGAAGAGTTGTATTGGAAACTCGTGCGGAAGACCGAGTCCGGCGCGGTTTCTCGCTTTGGCGACCTGGAAGGCATCCAGGGCATCACACCGCCTCGGCGGCTCGAGATCCAACCGTACTCGGTGTTGACCCAGGGATTCCAGCCGGAGGAGGCAGGCAACCCGTTTCGCACCGGTTCCAACCGGCACGCGAGCATGGGTGCGGATCTGAAATACGGCGTGACATCCAACCTCACGCTAGACGCCACGTTCAACCCGGACTTCGGCCAGGTGGAAGCCGATCCCGCCGTGGTGAATTTGAGCGCATTCGAAACGTTTTTTCCGGAGAAGCGACCCTTCTTCAATGAGGGACTCGACATCTTCCGGTTCTCGATCACTCAGGGTGACGGTAACGGCGCCAGCGAGAGCTTGTTCTACACGCGCCGGATTGGGCGGGCGCCACAGGGACGAGCAGATGCGCGCGGCGGTTACGCCGACGAAATCCAGCAGACGACCATCCTCGGAGCCGCCAAACTGTCAGGCAAGACCCAAAGCGGCTGGACCGTGGGGTTGGCGGCCGCACTGACAGCCGAAGAAGAAGCCGAAGTGATCGATGCTGCGGGCAGCCGGACATTCGACGTCGTCGAACCGCGCTCCACCTATTTTGTCGGCCGGCTGGCAAAGGATCTCCGGAACGGACACACTCAGGTGGGTGTGTTTGGCACGGCTGCCCGCCGCTTCCTTCCGGAGAACCTCGACTTCTTGCGGAGTGGGGCCTTTACGCTCGGGGCCAACTTCAGTCACCGATTTGCTAACGATCGCTATTCGGTAGACGGTCGAATCGTGGGCAGTCATGTCGAAGGCTCAGCGGAGGCGATCGAGCTCACCCAACGCTCGTCGGCGCGGTATTACCAGCGGCCGGACAACGACTATCGCGAGCTGGATCCGACACGCACGTCACTCGACGGATTTGCAGCCCAGGCGTCGTTCAACAAACGGACCGGCAATTGGCGTTGGGCTACGGGTTTCAATACTCGGTCGCCCGGATTCGAGGTAAACGATCTGGGATTTCAGCGCGACGCGGACCGGACCATCCAATGGGCCTGGCTCAATCGGCGATGGGTGACACCGGGGAAAGTGTTTCGCCGTTTCAACCTCAACTTCAATCAGTGGACGGCGTGGAGCTATGGGTGGGATCGGTTGGGCGTCGGGGGCAACGTCAACGCGAATTTCAGCCTGTTGAATTACTGGGGCGGCTACTTCGGATTCAATCGAGAATTCAACGGGTTGTCGACCCGCGCCACCCGCGGCGGACCGGCGCTCCGGACTCCGGCGAGCACGCATTTCTGGGGCGGGTTTTGGTCGGACGATCGCAAAGCGATTCGTGGCAGTATGAGCTTCTGGGGCGGCACCGAAGATGAATCGGGAGGGTGGAACGTCGGGCTGTCACCCGACCTCATCTGGCAGGCGGCGGGAAACTTGGACCTGACGATCTCGCCGATGTTCCGCCGCCAATTCGATCCATGGCAATACCTCAGGACCGTGAATGTCCTGGATGAGGAGCGATACACGTTCGGTGAGTTGAACCAGACGACGGTCAGCATGACGTTCCGCGGCAACATGACGTTCACCCCGGAGCTGTCTTTGCAGCTCTACATGGAGCCGTTCATGTCGACCGGAAAATACGAGGCGTACAAACAGGTTGCCGCGCCACGCGCCGGATCATTCGACGATCGGTTCAACGTGTTCGACGACGCGCAGGTGATCAACCAGGACGGCGACATCTCGATCGATCTGGATCGGGACGGAACCGGAGACTTCGAGCTGGGCAATCCGGACTTCACGTTCCTGTCGTTCCGCTCGAACGCGGTACTCCGTTGGGAGTACATGCCTGGTTCGACCCTCTTCTTCGTGTGGCAACACGGACGGACGGGCTTCAACAACAACCGCGACTTCCGGCTGGGCCGGAGCATCGACGACCTCTTCTCCGCGGATGCGACGAATACGTTCGTCGTCAAGGTCAATTATTGGTTGAGTCCGTAAGAGGGAGAAGGGAGTAGAAAGAAGGGAGCGGGGAGCGGGGAGCAGGACCCGACGGAATCAGCCGCTAGTTCCGAACGTAGCACGGGCTTCGGGGAAGCTGGAGCCCATCTTTGATGCCGGAGTGTTTACCCGTCGTTCGCTCAAACACCGTCTGGTCCCGCTCCCTGCTCCCTGCTCCCTTTTTCTTGACTGTGCGGTCCCGCTCCCCGCTCCCCGCTCCCCGCTCCCGTTCATAACTTCGCCCCACAAAACTTGCAGTGCACCGCGTCCGCTTCGTGCCCTTCCCTCGCGCAACTGCGACATACCTGTGTGCTCACTTCCAAGCGGCTCTGGCGTCCAAGCTCGACGGTGACGATACCGGTCGGCACGGCGATGATGGCGTACCCCATGAGCATAGCGATCGCGGCTACCACCTGTCCGATGTTGGTCTGCGGGGCGATGTCACCGTAGCCCACCGTCGTAATGGTGACGATCGCCCAGTAGATACTGCGTGGAATACTCGTGAAACCGTGTTCTGCCCCCTCGATCAAATAGATGAGCGACCCCATGATGATCACCAGCGTGATGACGGTTGCGATGAACACGGTGAACTTGTAGCGCGATGCCTTCATTGCACGCATGAGGACTGCGGCTTCCTTGACGTGATGCGCCAACTTGAGTACCCGGAACACGCGCAGCAATCGAAGCGCCCGCACGACCAAGAGCGCCTGCCCGCCGGGCAAGAGGAGGCTCAGGTACGTCGGAAGGATGGCCACCAAGTCGACGATGCCAAAGAAGCTCACGGCATAGCGCCATGCCCTCTTCACCGAGATCAACCGCAGCACATACTCGATGGTGAAGAGCACGGTGAACATCCATTCCGCCGCTCGGAGAATGCGGCCGTAGTCCGCTCGGATGGACGCGACGGTCTCGAGCATCACAGCGAAGACACTCAAGACAATGAGCCAGATCAGAGCGAGATCAAACGCTTTACCGAGTGGGGTGTCGGCTTCGAAAATCACGTCGTGCAACTGGTGACGCCAACCGGGGGCCGACTCTTCGGCTTTGGTAGCATGCATGGGGTACTCCGGTGATGGTGGAGACAGATGGGAACCGGTGGCGCAATCTCGGTTGGGGACGGGACGTCGGGCAAGTCGGGCGCAGTCGGCGGGGAGAGAGCGGATCAACGCGGATAGCGCTGAAAGAACA
>JBFHWR010000342.1:0-4079 GCA_041599395.1 Gemmatimonadales bacterium
CGATCTCCCCTGCTCCTGGAGCGCCGCGGGTTCACGGCAGCGAACGCTTTGGCTAAACGATGCAGGGCGATTTTCGGGCCGCACAATTTCTTCATCGAGCTACAGCGCAACGCCGTCCGCGGCGATCATGCCCGAACCAAAGCATTATGTGACATCGCCGATGCCAATGGATTACAGGTCGTCGCCACCGGTGACGTGCACTATCACCGGCGTGACCGGTACCGGTTGCATGACGTCTTGGTGGCCATCCACCATCGCATGACACTCGACAGATCACACGACGTACGGCGTCCCAACAACGAATTTCATCTCCGCTCGCCGGAAGACATGGCGGCGGCATTCCGTGACCGGCCGGACGCGGTTGCCAATACGCTCACGATTGCGGAGCGGTGCGCCGCATTCGATCTCACCAAGGACCTGGGCTACACCTTTCCCGATTTTCGCGGGTCGGAACGGCAGACGGCTCCCAATGCGCTTGCCGAACTCTGCTGGGCGAAAATGGAGGAATTGTACCCGACGGACTCACCCCACCGGAGCGACGCCGAAGCACGGTTGACGGAAGAATTGCGACTCGTCGCACACCATGGGTTGTGCGGATTTTTTCTCGTCTATCGGGATCTCTTGGAGCTGGCCACGAGCGTCGCCGCCCAAGTCCGGAGCGGCACCCGTCGCGCGTCGAGCAATTTGCTGCCCGGCCGGGGACGTGGCTCGTCGGTTTCATCGATCATCTGCTACTTCTTGGGACTCTCCCACATCGACCCCGTTGCCAACGATCTCTTCCTCGGGCGGTTTCTGAACGAGACGCTCGCATCGATACCGGATATCGATCTCGACTTCCCGCGGGAAATTCGTGAGGAGCTGATTCGTCAGGTCTATACACGTTACGGCGCGGAACACGTCGGGCTCGTGTGTACGTTCCCCACCTACCGCCTCCGTTCTGCAGTGCGACAAGTAGGTAAGGCGCTCGATCTCCCTCTGGGAGAAATCGAGCAGATTGCGCGCCTCACCGGACATTACTCCTCCAGCGGCTTGCGCGAAGAACTCGCCAAAGTGCCGGGATTTGCCGGCCGTCTCGACGCACCGCTGTGGCGACTACTCTGTGACCTGTCTGAAGAGATTGCCGGACTGCCGCGCCATGTCTCGCAGCACGTGGGCGGGATGATCATCTCGAGCAGACCGCTCGTCGAATTGGTTCCGCTCGAGCAATCGGCAATGCCCGATCGGGTGGTCTGTCAGTGGGACAAGGATTCCTGCGACGATGCCCGGTTCATCAAGATCGATTTTCTCGCACTGGGAATGCTGTCACTCGTCGAAGAATGTGTCGAGTTGGTGGCGCGCAAGGACGGCGCCGCGCCTGACTTGAGCCGGATCGACTTCAAAGACGACGCGGTGTACGATCAGATTTGTTCCGGTGACACCGTCGGCACATTTCAGATCGAGAGCCGGGCGCAGATTCAGATGATCCGGCGCACTCGGCCACGCAACCTCACGGATCTCGCGGTGGAAGTCGCCATCGTTCGGCCAGGGCCCATTGTCGGCGGCGCCGTCAACCCGTACGTCAAACGCCGCGAGGCCCAGCGGATCGCGCAAGAACAGAACCTGTCCTACGATCCCCCGGTAGACCATCCGCTGTTGAAAGAAGCGCTTGGCGAAACGCTGGGGGTCATCATTTATCAGGACCAAGTGCTACAGGTGTGCCAGTCACTTGCCGGTTTTTCCGCCGGACAGGCGGAAGCACTGCGGCGCGCGATGAGCCGCCGCCGATCCCGGGAACTGATGGAGGATTTTGCTCAGGACTTCATCACCGGTGCAACCGCACGCAACGTTCCGATTGCCGTCGCTCGCCGGGTCTTCGAACAGGTCGTTGCGTTTTCGGAGTTCGGGTTTCCCAAATCGCACGCCGCGGCCTTCGGCCTCCTCGCCTATCAGTCCGCCTGGCTCCGCCACTACTACCCGGTTCAGTTCTACGCCGCGCTCTTCAACAACCAGCCCATGGGATTCTATTCCCTCGACGTGCTCGGCAGGGATGCGGGGCGGCAGGGCGTCGAAATCTGCTTACCGGATATCAACCGCAGCGAAGTCTACTGCACAGTTGAGGACGACAAGGTGCGTGTCGGGTTTGGATTCCTCCGCGACTGGGGGATGGACGTTGCCGAAGCAACCGTGCTGGAGCGCGAAAAAAACGGACCGTTTCCAAGTTTGGTCGATTTCGTACGTCGCAGCCCGCCCACGCTGACACGCGAGGCAATCAACAACCTCGTCTGGGTAGGTGGATGCGACGTGTTTGGCCTCACCCGACGGGAGCTGATCTGGCAAGTCGGCCTGTGGCTCCCTCCCAAGACGGCGCCGGCCAAGCATAAAGGGGGTCGTCGCCAGCTCGAGCTGCCGCTCAATCATCCGTACGACAAGTTACGGTTTGGTGACGTCTGTTCCGACGAGCGGCTGTTAGCCGAATATCACGTCTTGGGTTTTGCGGCGAGTGGCCACCCCTTCTCGCTGCTTCGCTCTACACTGCCGCCCCATCTCGTATGCAGCGACCGGCTGAACGGCCTCGCGCACGGTGAAAAGGTCGAAGTGGCAGGATTGGTCGTCGCTCGTCAACGGCCGGAAACCGCGCGAGGCTTCACGTTCATTCTATTGGAAGACGAAACCGGCATGATCAATACGATCGTGCGACCCGATATCTACGATCGAGATCGCATTGCTATACGGAGCGAACCGTTTTTATGGATAGTTGGGAAATTGGCCAAAGACGATGGTACGACAAACATCATCGTCGATGAAGTCCGCCCGCTCGAGGTCGGTAGACGTTTCAAGCGAGGCGCGGTAGAATCCCCGCCTTCGCATTCACCGTATTCGTTTTTGAAGAGGTTGCGCCGCAGCGCTCCGGGATCCAAGGATTGGGGTTAAGCCGGTACCTCCAACCCTCGCGCTGCCAGAATTCGCGCCATCGCCTCGCCAATCTTGTTGTTGGGCGTCGACGCACCAGCCGTGATACCGATCGTGCGGACTGCATCACCCAGCCAGTCCGGGACCGCCTGCTCGCCCGTCTCGTCAACCGGCTTGTGCTTGATCACACCAGACTCCGGATCGATGCAGTTGGCGTCGGCGATGTGATACGTGGTGTGCCGCTCACTGCACAGTTTGGCGAGATGATTCGTATTGCTGGAGTTGTACCCGCCAATCACGACCATCACGTCGAGCGGCTCCTCAATCAGTTCCAGCACCGCGTCCTGCCGCTCCTGTGTCGCCGAACAGATCGTATCGAAGGAGCGGAAGTGTTGCTGCACCGAGTCGGCGCCATATCGCCGCTCAAACGACTGCCGAATCCGGTCCGCAATTGCCAGGGACTCGGACGCCAACATCGTCGTCTGATTTGCGATACCCACCCGCTCGAGATCGCGGCTGAAATCGAAACCCTCACTCACCTTCTCGCCGAACCTGGCCTCCATTCCCTCCCGATCTTCACCGGATTCAATGTAGTGGCACAGCAGCTCCGCTTCTGCCATGTCACGAACTATCAGGTACTTGCCACCGTCATATTTGTCTACCTGGCTCGCCGTTGCCTTGGTTTCTTCGTGATAGTGCTTGCCGTGCACGACTGCCGTGAACCCATCCCGTGCGTACTGTTCGACGCGCTTCCACACGTTCAGAACGGAGCCACACGTCGTGTCTACCAAAATGCAACCAAGCTCGCGAAGGTGTTGGAAATCGTGGAGCGTCACACCGAAGGCAGGGAGAATGACGACATGGTCTGTGGTGATCGTCGAGAAGGAAAACCGCCCGTCAGGGCCGGGGCGTAGAATCGTGACACCCATGCTTTCGAGCTTGCCGTTCACGTGGGGGTTGTGGATGATTTCTCCCACGAGCACGATGGCTTTGTCCGGAAACTGCTTCCGCGTCTCGTAAGCGTACTCGACCGCACGGTCCACGCCATAACAGAAGCCAAACTCCTTGGCGAGACGGAACGTCGTACCGCCGACACTCAACGAGCCGCCGGCTTCCCGGACACGGTCTACCAGTTGACTGTGGTAATCATCGCTCAGGGTACCCATGATCTCGCGTTTGAGACCAAACCC
>JBFHWR010000343.1:0-4070 GCA_041599395.1 Gemmatimonadales bacterium
GTGATCTGAATGGCGTCGTCGATCGGAAGCTGCTTCTCGCGATCGAGCCGGTCACGCAGCGATTCGCCCCTGATGTGGGGCATGACGTAAAACAGAAGCCCGTCGGCTTCGCCCGAGTCGTAGAGCGGCAGGATATGAGGGTGATTGAGCGCCGCAGCGATCTGGATTTCGCCGGTGAACCGGTCGGAGCCGATCAACGAACCTAGCTCGGGCCGGAGAACCTTGATCGCCACCTTGCGCCGATGCTTGACATCTTCTGCCAGATACACGGTCGCCATTCCGCCCTGGCCAAGTTCACGCTCGATGACGTAGCGGCCTGCGAGTGCGGTACCGAGGCGTTCCAGCTCGCTGAGATGGTTCATCGGCGCTTCACTCTGCATATCGCGTCTTCAGGACCTCCAGGTGGTGCCGTGCGTGTCCTGCGATGACGTAGGCGAGAGCGCGAACGGTGATAGACTGGTCACTGGCGGTTCCCCGCCGCCGCCAGGCTGCTGTCGGGAGGTTACGCAAGAGTGTGATAGTCGCCCGCCTGACATCGCCCCATTCCGCGGCCATATCGGCGAGGGAGCGATCTTCGGCTCGAAGCTCCGGCACGTAGGCTTGGTCGTCGAAGCCTGGGAGGGGAGTGCTGTCGCCGCGGCCGATCCGGAGTGCCCGGTAGGCGAAGACCCGCTCGGTATCGGACAGATGGCCGACCACTTCCTTGAGGCTCCACTTCCGGGACGCGTACCGGTAGTCGCCCCGGGCCTCGGGAATACGATTCAGCCAGGTCTGGACTTCGTCGAGCTGATTGGTCAGCACGACCTCGATGTCTTCATCCTTGGCAACCCGGTCGACGTAGCCGGCAAAGGACACGGGGTACTCGTCGACCCCGGGTGGCGGTATCCTGACCAATGGCTGGCCCTCTTTTGCTCTAATTGGTTGCGGCTCAACCTAGGGTGTTACCCAAAGTCCGCAACCACGGGATCTGCTGAGACCGTAACTGCACCCTGAAGTGAGAGAATTGGAGCGCAGGCGGGCCGTGGCGAGAATCGAGATCTTTACGTGAAGCAGGCGCGTGTGTCAGCACCGCTGACTGGTGACTGAAACGCGGCTTGTTCGGCGATCACCGCCACCTTCTTGCACCAAAGCCAACCCGCGTTCAACGAGTCATCGGTGGCCGTGACGAACATGAGTCCGGAACAGGCAAGCGGTGGAAAGACTGCACTAGGCTCTGAATCGGAAGTTCCAAAAAGAAGAGAGCCGACGGCGGATTGGCCCTCGGCTCTCCAAACGTGGCGGTGCTAATTCGATACCTGACAAGTATTCCAAAGCTAACGTGCGCTAAAGCATGCATCAATGGTGCGGTGGGTGCCGGCGGTGAGAGTCGAACTCACATGGGCCGAAACCCAGATACTTGTCAGGCATCCGCGTCTGCCAATTCCGCCACGCCGGCACCCTGCTCACTAAGACGGCCAATGACATCGCTGACGAGGGCTGGACAACTATCCCGATACCGCAGATCGAAGGCGAGAGGTGACCGTGACCAAAACAACTCATCTCGAAACCGAATTGGCGCGTTCTACGGGACCTTGGCTGGCAGCGTCGAGGTCCCGTTCTGTGTTATCCCGTACCAACTTAGGAGTCACTTTGTCCCGTTCTGTCCCGATAGATCCCGTCCTGTCCCTCCCCGTTGGTTTGCAAATGGTTTGCAGATCTGGCACGGGTGATCGGCAGGCGACGATCGCATAACCGCCGTCATCGGTTCTTCATAGAAACTTCACGACTTCGCTGGACACGGCTCACAATGTTGAGCGCCGGAGGGGTCGACCATGCTTGATGAGCTGACGCGCCTCAAGACTGCTCTGACTGACCGGTACACGATCGAGCGCGAACTCGGCGCGGGCGGTATGGCCGCGGTCTATCTTGCGGAGGACCTCAAACACCATCGGAAGGTAGCCGTGAAGGTGCTGCGCCCCGAGCTGGCCGCTGGCTTGGGGCCCGACCGTTTCCTTCGGGAAATCACCACCACCGCCCAGCTCACTCACCCCCACATCCTGCCGCTATACGACTCTGGCAACGCCGATGGTTTCTTGTTCTATGTCATGCCATTTGTCGAAGGCGAATCCCTGAGGGATCGACTGAACCGCGAGAAACAGCTTCCAGTTCAAGACGCCGTGCGGATCACTCGCGAGGTCGCGGACGCGTTGAGCCATGCGCACTCGCTCGGCATTGTGCACCGGGACATCAAGCCCGAAAACATCCTGTTCGAGGCCCGGCATGCAGTCGTGAGTGATTTCGGCATCGCGAGGGCTGTCAGCAATGCGGGAGGCCAGGTGCTCACGGAGACTGGTATCGCCGTTGGAACGCCGGCGTACATGAGCCCGGAACAGGGAGCCGGGGACCGGAACCTCGACGGTCGGAGTGATCTCTACTCGCTCGGGTGCGTCCTGTACGAGATGCTGGGAGGTGAGCCACCCCATACCGGTCCAACACCGCAGGCGATCCTGGCGCGTCAGCTCGCGGGCGAGGTCCGATCGCTACAGCCGCTTCGGGCGGGGGTGAGCTCTGAGCTGGAGGCCGTCATCAGGCGGGCGCTCGCAAAAACTCCTGCAGATCGCTACGCAACGTGTCACGATTTTGTCGCGGCGCTCGAGCGGCGCCGCTCGAAAAGTGGCGTGCAACGGATCGTGGCCCGTCCTCGATCCCTGGTTTGGTGGGTTGTCCCGGCCTTCCTCATCGCCGCAGCGGTCTTTGCGGTGCAGTGGATGTTTGCGCCAAATGTCGTGGCGACGGATCGGCTGGGGGTGGCGGTCTTTCCCTTTCGACCCACCGGCGGTGGTGCTGCTGAATGGTCTGAAGCTCTCGCCGACCTGCTGGCGACCGCGCTCGACGGTACACCGGGAATCCGCATTGCTGACCCATGGTCGCTCTGGAGTCCACTCCGGCCAGAGCGAAGCGCGCGCGCCGAAAGTCCCGATCCTGTTGAAGCGACACGCCTAGCGTTACGGGCGGGAGTGAGTCGCTACGTCCTCGGATCGACACTCCGAGCTGGAGACCAACTGACCGTAACGCTCCGCGTCTACGATGTTAACGCCGACCAACCCACGCACACCATCACCGAATCGGGGGCGCTCGACAGCATTCAATCGATCGTCGATCGCCTTGCGGTGGGATTGATCGGCCAGACCTGGGCACGAGGAGATTCTGCGACGCCACCGATCAAAAGGTACGCCACCCAATCTCCCACCGCACTCAAGGCTTATCTCCACGCTCGTGAGGCGATGCGCCGCGGACAGGTCGCCGAAGCCGAATCCGCGATCGATAGCGCCTTGGCGCTCGACTCCACGTTCGCGTTGGCCCTGGTTGAGGCCATCGGCATCAAATCGTGGGCGCGCTACATGCGAGGCGAGTTCTTCGACCTCATGGATCTCGCCACCCGCGCCGAGAACTATGCTGACTCGCTCGCCGAACGCGAGCGCCTGCGCGTGGCGGGGACGCTTGCGTCGGTGCGCACCGACGGGGTGACGGCCGCCGATGCCGCGGGCAGGATTCTCGAAATTGACAGCACCGATTTCATTGCGTGGAACAACCTCGCCTACTATCACTTGGTGTACGGTTGGCAGTACGGCAAGAGCGAATTGGATGCGCTCTTGGCCGCGGAACGAGTCGTCGCGTTGGACTCGACGTACGTTCCGGGTCTGATCCTGCGTACCCGGCTTGCCTTGGTGACGGGCAATCGTGCAGACGCAGAGCGTCAGGCTCGGCGACTTCACCAGACAGATTCAGCGAACGCACTCGTCCGAGGCATGCTGGTGGCGACGCGGTCGGTGCTGGCGAGTGACAGTACGTTTCGATTTCTCATCGATACCCTCGCGGTATCGTCGCCGTCCGAATGGATTGCGGCATATCGCGAACTGCGCATCTTGAGGCCCGACCGGGCCGACAGCCTGCTCGAACGCATCCGCAGCACGACAGGACCGGGGTTTTCCGCGAGTGCCGCCGAACGAGCACAGGCTCGTCTCTGGATTGCCCAGGGCCGCCTCGGTCACGTCGACTCGTTGATCCGATACGGTCGATATCAGCGAAAC
>JBFHWR010000344.1:0-3996 GCA_041599395.1 Gemmatimonadales bacterium
AGCGTTCAACGATACTTCGACACCCAACACGTCGACATCGCCGCCATTGAACTGTTCGCCCGTCGCACCCTGGCCCGACGACAGTGTTGCCGCTCCCAGAATGTTGCTGTAGTCATTGAAAAAGCCGACCACCTCCGCTTCAAGCCCACCACGCTCGACTCGGGCGCCGACCTCATAGTTCACGCTGCGTTCTGCCTCCGTATCTTCGTCCGATCCCGGTCCGGGCGGTCCGAAACCATTGTGGACGCCGCCGAACAGTCGAAGACGTGGTGCGAGCTCATAACTCGCGCCGAGCCCAAGCAGGAGACTCGTGACGGTGTTATCACGCACGCGTTTCGGCGCGCCTCGGACAGGTGTTTCCGTCGCATAGTCCTCTCGCGTTAGGTCGACATGCTCGTACCGGATCCCGGGCGTCACCAGGAACCTTCCGACCGCTACCTCGTCTTGTGCAAAGAGTGAGACGGCGGTCGCCTCACTCACGCGGTTCGCTTGGCTTCCGGGTGTACCGGCCGTGGTCTGAATCATCCGACCAGAGACCATTTGGAATGCATCTTCGTGCTGGAGGCGATCCTCTTGGTCGTGATGATATCGGGCGCCGAGTTCGATCTGGTGGAAGACAGTCCTGGTGCCAAACCGGATTCCAACGACGGTCTGAATACCCTGTGCAAAATACTTCCGCTTATTCGCGCGGACGTGCAAGGCATCGGTGTCGGAGTCGCCGCCTCGCAGGACGTCGAGGGCAGCCGCAAATTCGGACGGACTGCTCAAGACGCTGTGAAGACCCGTTCCCAGTACACTCTGAAGCTTGTACCAGTTGCGCTTGAAGTCGTTGCGGTAGAGGGTGGTCGTGACGTCGAAACGTTCGCCCGCTCGCAGAAAATGGCGCGCCTGATACTGTTGGTGGTCGGCCTTCATCACGTCGAGCTGCGACGCCGCATAGCGGCGGTTAGGCGTCTGGGCAAAATCTGAATCCGCCAACCCCAGATAGGTTTCGTCAGACCGCTCGTCCCAATGCGCGAGCTTGAGTTCGAGTTCCTGATACACGGCGGTCCCGGGGCTGGTGTTGAAACGGGCTTTGGCCACGTAATCCTCGATGTCGAACCCGGCAGGAAAGTCCCCGTCAACCTCTTTGAATCCGTCGCTCTCCAACTGATAGGTTTCCACGAGCCACCCGAAATTCGCGTACGAATCCCCAATCCGTCCGGTGAATTTTCGAGTCGAGTTGTCGCCTCCCACCACGTCGGCCGCGAGAGACAGCGCGTCGGGAATCGATGAGGACACGAGGTTTACTGCCCCACCCACCGTCCACGGTCCGTACTTGATCTGGCTCGACCCCTTTCGCACCTCGACGGCCTGCATCCTGCCCGTCACGGGGAAGTAGTACGCTGATGGTGCCGAGTAGGGGGCGGGCGCGATCAGCACGCCATCTTCCATCACGGTGACCTTGGCGCTTCGTTCGGATCCCGTCCCTCGCATGCCGATGTTTGGCCGCAACCCATACCCCTCCTCTTCTTGCACATTGACTCCAGGAACCCGACGCAGGAGTTGGTGCACATCGTCGAACAGCAGCGTGTGGGGTTCGAAATCGTCCCGCGCAATCACATGGACGGAACCCGGATTGTCTTCCAGCCGCCGCCCCAGTTCGGTTCGTTCACGCAACACCTCGATGGCGCGCAAACGCACCGGCAGTTCAACGAGGGAGAAATCGGCTCTGGTTCCCGTCTCCTCGCGAATGCGCACGGTGTGCGTTTGCTCCTCATGACCGAGAACGCGCGCGACGAGGGTCAGGGATCGCGCGGGGAGGTTCTTCATCCGGTAGTGCCCCATCGCATTCGTCCGAGTGCGGACGCCGAGGTCTGGGACTTCAACGACTGCCCCGCGAAGCGGCAGTCCCGAGCTGCGGGCCGTCACGACGCCGGACACGGACGAGCCAGTGGCCTGCTGTCCCGCGCCGCGTGCGGGAACCACGACTGCAAACGCTGCGACAGCAAACACGAGACGGATGATCACGCTTGGAGTGTGCGAATTACGGGTCGACATACGGAATCATCAGAGGGTGGCCGCGACGTTGGATTCATCATGTGTCTGAGACGGGGGGAGTCTAACCGGCGACTGTCAGCCGGTCAACTATGAAGACGGAGATGTTTCGCTCAGCATCCACGGCTCGGTGTTACGTGTTTGGTTCGCTGTCCGATGCGGTGTTCGACTCACTGTTCGGGGGGAGAACGCAGTCCGTACGACCTCAGCGCCGGCGGTCGAGACGTAAGCCGAGATCGCGTGCAATCGCCTGCGCCTCGGAAAATTCGCGTGGTGCGAGGCGACGATTGATTTCCGGGTATTTGTTGGCGTCCACGTTGCCCGCAGGATAGTACTGTGCCATGAGATTGACGTAGGTGTTCGTCCCCAGTTCCGTTGCGATCCAGTCGAGAATCGAGCGCGTCTCGGCAATCGATCCTGGCATCACGAGGTGGCGGATGAGGAGCCCGCGCTGCGCGAGACCGTCGGCGTCCAGTTCAAGGGGACCAACCTGCCGATGCATCGCCGCGATGGCGGCGCGTGCCGCGTCCGGATAATCAGCTGCGCGGAGGTATTTGGCGCTGGCCTCCGGCGACCAGTACTTGAAGTCGGGCATGTAGACGTCGACGATCCCGTTCATGAACGCGATGCTCTCGAGGGCGTCATATGCGCTGGTGTTGTACACGATCGGGACGTTGAGGCCCTGCTCTGCTGCGACGGCTACCGCTTCAATGACCTGGGGAACCACGTGCTCGGGGGTAACGAAGTTGATGTTGTGGCAGCCCATTCCCTGGAGCTGCAACATCATGCCGGCAATTTCCTCCGCCGTGGAGCCGGGACTCGCTGTCCCCGGCTTCACGGCCTGGCTGATGTCGTAGTTCTGGCAGAATACGCACCGCAGATTACAGTGTGAGAAAAAGATCGTCCCGGAGCCGTTCCATCCACGGAGACAGTCCTCTTCGCCGAAGTGCGGGAACCAGCTTCCAACGACAGCGTGCCGACCCGTTTTACAGGCGGCCCACTTGCCACGAAGCCGGTCGACCCCACAGTCACGAGGACACGCGCGGCAGTCCGCCAGCGTGGCGATGGCGCGGCGAGCGCGCTCCTGGAGTTCGCCGTGGGGAAGGCGCCGGTAGGCGGCGCGAAAGCCCGTGGCATGGGGTGATGCGGTGACCATTACGTGGGTTCCTTGGTGATCTCCACCATCCAGGCGATCGCGTTGAGGTCGTTGAACACGACCTCATCCTCGTCGATCTCGCACGCACGTAGGTTGGAGAGCATGCTGGCCTTGGTCCACCGCGCCGACCAAAAGTGTTCCGCCGTCGCCACAAAGCGGGATCCCGGTGGTGTGACTACATGCTGCTCGGTGTTCAGATAGAAATCGACCTGTGCCGCCTCTGCTTCCGGGACATCCTTGTAGACCGTGAGGAACATGCGGCCACCCGGCCGCAACGCCTCGTGGAAGCGAGAGACGATGCGAATGAACTGGGGGTTGCGATCGAGGTATGCGTCGGTGTACATGCTGAGATCTCGCGACTGCTCCCGAAAGTTGCCTGCCGTGAAGTACAGACAAAAAGCGAGATCGTAGAACGCAGGGCGCAACACCGCCGCCGCGACATCGCCGACAACGATCTCGGTGTTCTCGAGACGTTCCTGCTGCCACCGTGCGCGGGCCAAGTCCGCAATGGCGGGGGAGATCTCAAAGCCATGATAGAGCTCGCAGCCCGGGGCGAAAATGGAACCATGGTAACCGTCACCACAGCCCATGTCGGCAATTCTGAGCGGCTTGTCCCGATACCGGGCGATGAGGATCTCGTCCTGCCGCTCTCGAGCTTCGCGGATGAGAGGAGGGCAATAGGACGAGGTCAACGTCTTCCGGACGGCTTCGTCTTCCGATGTGCGCAGCGATCGCGTCACGGACTGGGGTTTGCTCGTTCCTGCGAAACCTTAGGTGGTTGCCACACCGTGCACGGTGCACCG
>JBFHWR010000345.1:0-3962 GCA_041599395.1 Gemmatimonadales bacterium
CGAACACGATGAATCGATACGTGGCGTCATGCTGCGCCCACGCAGGCACGATCACCGTCGTTGTGAGCTCGCCTTGCGCGTCGGTCATCACCTGTCCGATTTCCTCGAAGCCAAAATGCGTGGCGCCAATGCCGATCCGGAGCGGAGTGATCGCCGGCAGGCCGTTGGTTTCGATGGTTACTTCGGTACCGACCGGACCATACGCGGGTAGAATCGACCGCACGTGACGCGCCACTGAATCGAAGGCGATGTCTTGAAGCGTCGGCGGCGGCTCTTGGGCATGTAGAAGGGTGGCGCCCGACATGAGCCAAACCGCTGAGCCAATCGTACAAAGAGTGCAGCTAGCGGCTCGAGCCTTACAGACAGCGGTCAGCGGCAGATTGCCCTCTCCATTCTCCACACCCCGTTCTCCATCCTCCATTCTCCACTCTCCACTCTCCACTCTCCACTCCTCAGCTCGCCTGCCGCGGAAGCGTTTTCCTGATCACGACACCGGGGAGCGCATCGGTGAACTCGCCTTGGTCGATTGTGAACACGCCGTTCACCATGACGTAGTCGATCCCCTCACTGTAACGATCGGGCTCGAGCACGGTGGCCCTGTCGCGGATCCGGTCCAAGTCGAAGATCACCAGGTCGGCTTTGTAGCCTTCCCGCACGATGCCACGGTCCTCGAGTCCGACGATTCGCGCCGGAAGAGTCGTCATCGAGCGGACCGCAAAGGGTAGTGAGACGGCATTCAGGTCCTTGACGTAGTGTGCAATCTTCCGTGTGAAAGCGCCGAAGTGGCGGGGATGCGCGCCTGGCCGGGACGCGAACTGCTCGACCCCTACCACGCCGCTCACCGCAGCATCAGACGACGTCGCCGTAAAATCCGTCTTGTAGTAGGTGACCACATCCACGTCATGGATTCCGTACCCGCGCGTCCATGCGCCGCCAACCACGCCGTCGAATCCCTCGAGCGCCATCCGGACCACGACATCTTGATACGTACCGCCCAGGGCGGACGCCAGCTCGGCGAGCGTTTTTCCTACGTACGAGGAGTCAGGATAATCAACGACGACCACACGATCGGGGCCGCCATTGTGATCGACGATCCACGCGATGTCGCGTGAAATGGTTTTACGCAGAGCGGGATCGGCCCAACGCCTGCTCAGGTGACCGCGCGCGTCGCTGAAGATGCCCTCGGTCCTGTACACCGGGCTGTCGCGCCCGCCGCTCGTATTTACGGTATCATGCACCAACGCCCAACGGGGGATCATGGGGCGCGGCCCACCGCCAAACGTCTCGTACGGATAGACATCGAGATACACCTCGAGCCCTTCGGCGCGTGCCTGGCTCACCACAATCGTGTCGTGTTGCGAGCGGCCAAAGGACGACCGACCGCGGGACTTGTGATGACTGGCCACAACCCGGATACCCGTCTCACGCGCAATGTTGATCGTTTCCTCGAGCGCTTGGAGCCCATCTACCGGCCAGTCATCGAGCGTGCTGGGGAGCTGCCACAGCGGCATCGATGCCTCGCTCCGCTGATGGGCCACATAGAATCCGCCGTACGGCGCGACGGCACCCGCGAGGGCAATGAGTTCTTCAGGGGCACTGAACCGGGCCGGCCGGTATTCCACTCCCGCCCCGAGCCCCCAAGCGCCTGCTTCCATTCCCTGCCGAACCAGCTCCTTCATCTCAGCGATCTCTTCGCTGCTCGCTTCCCGCTCATAGTCATTCTCCATGACTTCGCGCCGAACCGTGCTGTGCCCGACCATTGGCACGAAGTTCATGGCGTGTCCCATGGACTCGAGCGACGTCATTTCCTCGGTGATTGGCCACGCCGTGTTTCGTCCATCTGCTCCACCCACAACGGTGGTGAGCCCCTGGCTATTCAGGCTCTTCGCACGCCGCGCCTCGAGATGTTCGGACGTCATGGCCCGATCGGCATGCGAGTGCAGGTCGATGAATCCGGGGGCTACGTAGAGCCGCCGCGCATCGATAACCCGCCTCGCGGTGGCGTCACCCAGGTCGCCAATTGCTCGGATCCGATCCCCCTCGATTCCGATGTCGGCTCTAAACCACGGATTCCCGGTTCCGTCGAGCACACGGCCGCCGCGGATCAGGACATCGTATTGCTGCGCCTGAAGAGGTGCGGCGATCAGGGAAGCCAGCGTCGCCGCCGCTAGGGAGCAGGACAGGATGATGCGAAAGCGATTCATGGGAGCCTCGAATCGAGGGACTCCATAATCTGCGCCATTTCGCGCTATTTGTAATAGCCGAATGCGGACGCGAATTCGGACGGTAAACGGTCCGCTCGGCGCCCTGCGGGCGACACGCCTCATAAAAGGCGATCGTCGTTCACGACGTGTCGCGTTAGCGCCGAGCCGACGCTTGAGCGTCGGAAACGAAACGACCACTCGCCTCCCTCCCCGGACCGCATCTTTTGCGAGGCCAACCATCACCCCAAATTATGCAAAACCCAAACCAGGTCACCCACCATGGCTCTCCGGTTTACGCTGACCAGCTTTGCGTTGCTCATCGGCATCACGGTCGCTGCTGATGCACAATCGGTCTCCAGTGAACGCATCGACGCTGTCTTCCAAGATATGTACCACACCGACCGGCCAGGCTGCACGCTTGGCGTGTTCAAATCCGGAGAGGTTGTTTACGCCAAGGGGTATGGCATGGCCAACCTGGAGTACGCGATTCTGCTCGAACCACGATCCGTGTTTCACGTGGCGTCGATTTCGAAACAATTCACTGCGTTTGCCGTCGAGCTGCTGGTATCAGAGGGCACGGTGAGCTGGGACGATCCGATCCACCAGTACGTTCCCCAGATCCCGGACTACGGCGTGCCAATCACCCTCCGACATCTCGTACACCACACGAGCGGCATTCGGGATCAGTGGAATCTCCTCGCGATGGCGGGGTGGCGCTGGGAAGCCGATCTGGTCACGCAGGCAAATGCGATCGAGGTCATGTCACGGCAGCGGGCGTTGAACTTCAGCCCCGGCGACGAATATCTCTACTCGAACAGTGGATTTACCCTGCTCGCGGCGGTCGTCGAGCGGGTGACGGGACAGACGCTTAGGCAATTCGCCAAGGAACGCATCTTCGATCCGCTGGGAATGACGAATACCCATTTTCACGACGACCACCAGATGATCGTACCCAATCGCGCCTACGGGTATCGCCATTCAGCTGAGGAGGGATGGAAGATTTCCATTCCAGACTTTGCCATCGTGGGTGCGTCGAGTCTGTTCACCACGGTCGAAGACATGGCCAAGTGGGACGGGAATCTGAGCAAGCACGTCTTGGGGGATGCCGACCTGTATGAACGGTTTTTCGAACGGGGCGTCCTCACCAACGGTGATACGATCAGCTACGCCCATGGCATTGCCCGGGGTAACTATCGCGGGCAACCGACGATCGGCCACGGTGGCGCCGACGCCGGGTATCGCAGCAGCTACGTCCGCTTCCCCGATCTGGACCTGGGCATTGCGGCTTTCTGCAACTTTGCGCGTGCGGGACCGGGCAACTACGTGCATGAGGTTGCCGATATCATTCTCGAAGACCACCTCGGACCGGTCACGACAGACGGTAACACCGTCGAGCCACGCGACGTGGCCGCAGACCGATGGGCTGAGACGTTCACCGCGGTCGCCGGCTTCTACCGCGATCCCTTGAATGACCGCCCCCTCCACATGTGGGTCCATGATGGGCGTTTGCGAGGGATACCAGGAATTGGTCTGGGCGCCGTGGGGCGCTTCGTCTTGCCGTTAGGCGCCAATCGGTTTCATCTGTGGCCGACCGACGATACGGTGACCGTCGGGCTGGAGGGCGATCGCCCGACACACATGACGTTCAGAGGTCGCCAGTTCGAATACCTCGGACCCGAGATATCGGAGTTCGATCCCGCCCCGTACGTCGGCACGTACTGGTCGGAAGAACTTGGCACGGCGTATCGAGTCGAGGCC
>JBFHWR010000346.1:0-3953 GCA_041599395.1 Gemmatimonadales bacterium
ATTGCGAAGCCGCGCGCGACGGCAAAAAACGCCCCGGCCGCGAACAGCGCACCCAAATCGATGCCAAGCGTGTCGAGGGCGATACCCAGACCGAGCAACACAACCGCATAGTGCACCAACCGGCGCATCGCAGCGACCGTCCCGTCCTGCGCATCTCCCCGGCGAAATGGCCGCGCAAGCGCGCGTTGCAGCGCCCAGGATACGAGGAACGCAACGATGACAATGGTGGCCGCGCTGAGCAGCGTCGCCACGGTGACCGGCGTGCCTGCTATGGTGAACAGGGTGCGCTCAAACACTTCGCCGGTCACGTCATCCATCGTGGCGCTCCGTCACCTTGGGTCCATCCGCGAGACGCTCAGCGCGGGCCGTCACTCGGATGGACCGGGTGAGGCGGATTCGCGGACGATCATGTCCATGAGCTGCGCGTTGGGGATGTAGATGGCCTCGCCGGTGCCGGTTCGGATTCGGGTGTTGACGGTGCCCACTTCTTCGACGGTCCCGGTATCTCCTGCAACCGTCATTGCCATGCGCGGCCGGTAGAGGTCCCGCGCGTACACGCCGGCAATGAGGTTTCGGGCGACGTCACGCGTCCCCAGGCCGAGCGTGAGAGCAAAGGCGGCACCGCCGGCGATGAAGATGACTTCGACCGCGCGGTTGACGAGTGTCGTTTCGAGCTTGAGCTGGCCCACTGCCAAGGAGATGACGAGCACGAGCAACACGCCGTAGACGACTTGGGCCAGTGGTCGTGCAAAGTCGAGGCCGATCCGCTCGCCGCCGCCACGCACGGCATCGCGGGCAAGCCGTGCGCCGAGGGCGCCGGCGACGACAATCGCAAGGGCCGCAATGACGTTGGGAAAATAGGCCGCGACCGTGGCGGCACTGGCGGAGAGCGTCTCGAGACCGAGGGTATCGGTCGCCGCGATGACAAACACGAGCATCAGAAACCAAAATACCAGTGCGCCCACGACGGCCGACGGCATCGCGGTGACGTTCATCGACTCGAACAGCGGTTTGGCTCCCAGCGTGCTGTCCGCACTGTCCAAGCCGATACGTCGCAGAACCGTCACGATGATCTTCTGAAAGATCTTTGAGATCAGGTAGCCGACGACGAGAATGACGAGTGCACCGAGCACATTGGGTATGACGTCGCTGACGGCGCCCCGCAGGCGCGCGAACGTCTCCATTACGGTTTCGGTCCATTGCTCCGCCCAAGTCATGATCACTCCTCAGCTACGACATCGAGAGTCGTTAGAAACCGAACTGAAAATTGACGAGTAGTTGATGCCGGTCGGGCGCCGCCTCGCCCGGGTCGATCAGGTAATTCACCTGGAACTCGGTGACGGCCGTCGGCCATGCATTGAAGCCGAAGATGATGAGGTCGCTTCGCTCATCGCCCGCGTCGGGGTCCAGGCCGTCGAATCGGACGAGGGCTTGTGTCTTGTTCGTGAGCATCCGGGCGGCTGTGAGGTGGAATCCCCACGGATTGCGTGTGCCGCCGACCTCGGGATCGAGCGCGGCAACGATGACTTCGCCGGAGAGGGTTGTTGCACCCAGACGGCTCGTGGCATCGAAGCCGATCAGCGTGCGACTGCCCGCAAAACCGGTCACGAGCCCGGGAAGGGTTGCCTCGTCATCCCGGCTGTGCGCGACGTTCACGCCGACATCGATGGTTGTCTCCCCGTTGCCCGTTCCGACCGGCTGCAGCGTGCCGAACAGCCGTGCTACGTAGAGGAAATTGTTGCCGTCGTTCCCGTTTGGGATCGTGCGGTTCCCGTTGAAGATGCCGGCATCGATGCCAACGCTGCCTGTGGCGCTGGTCGCCAACAGCGAGAGACCCAACTCGCGTCCGGGAGCGAGGGCGGTCACGCCCTGCGCCCGGTTCACGAAATCGATGCTCTGGGCCGGAATCAAGAACTCCCGGCTGAATGGCGCTTTGAATTGCCCGACCCGCAGCCGGAGATTCGAATTCACGTCGTAATACATGCTCGCATCCAGGATTGCGGGCGATGCGGCAAAGTTCGTTTGCAGGAAGTAGCCAAAGCCGGCATCCAAGTCGCCGGAAAGCGCCACCCGGAAGTTCGAGATATTGAATCCATTGCCGCCGGGTGCGCTCCGCTCGATTTGCAGATCGGCCACCGTCTGCAGCAACACGCCCAATCGGAGGTAGTCCTGCGTCACCTGCGCGAGGAGCCGTCGGTAGGTCGGCTCGTCATCACGCTGCGCCTCGACCACGCCTGGTGCGGTCAGAACCGCGGCCGCGACGGCGGTGAAGCTCGTAACCTGGCGGGCACGGATACGAATCCAATCGTTCATTCATCCTCTGGGTGTCGAGTGGTCGGCTCTCGATGAGCCGAAGGGGGACTGGACCCAAGCAACGCAGCGAGCAGTGATCCGAAAGCGGTGACGGCACTCCAAGCCCTTGCGGCGATGAAGGTTACCAAATCGCGCGCCGCGACTTCCCGCCGTGCCCGCACCAGAATCTGGCGGACACGCCTGTCCTGGGCCTCGGAGCCGTCGGATCCGTTTTCGGGAGCTCTGGTTTCCATGGGTCCAACTGGGATAGACGTCAGACGGAGACCCAAAAGTCACAGCGATGCGAGGCTAGGGTTCGGATCGATAGAGTGCTTTGAACCGCTCTTCGGCGCGGTAGAGCCGCATCTTGGCGGCACTTAGCTTGAGGTCGAGCGCGCTGGCCAACTCTTCAAGCGAGAGGCCCGTCACGTGACGGAATACCAACGCGGCCCGATCGGTTTCGGAGAGCCGATCCAGCACCCCGCCCACCCGACCGGTCCATTCACCGGCTGGCGGGATCTCGGGATCCGCCGCGACGGTATCGGCAATCCGATGCTCGGCGACATAGGCCGCGTGACGGGCTTCCGATCGCTTGAGGGATCGCATGCGCGATGCGCACTCGTTCCGCACAATGCGAAACAGCCACGTGCGAAAGGTGGCGTCGCCCCGAAATCGAGGAAGGCCATGAAAGACCCGCAGGAACACGTCTTGGGTGACCTCCTCGGCATCCGCCAGGCTCCAGAGGTAGTGCCGACAACTCGTGAAGACCATCGGCTCGTACCGCCTGACCAGGATCTCAAACGCCGTATGGTCGTACGGCAGCTCGCTGCGGCAACGCGCGACGAGCGCGCCGTCTGTGACGACTTGATGTACGGATGCACGGTCGTCCATGGCTTCCAGAGTCGGTGAGGCGTCCGGACCGCGCACGGGCCTCGCGGCGAACAGGGCCTGCAAACAGTCCCCGCAATGTACATGGTGTTGGCAGGGGGACCTTGAGCCCGTGTCGATTATCTTCCGAGTTGTCTCGGACCCGCACGGCAGGTCGCTCCACGCACGGCAGATCCCTCGATGCACGATGGACGAGCGTGGGGGCGAGACGGCCGTGTGAGCCCGTACGAGTTCGATCAGCACCTATGAGATGCCGTAGAGGGAACACGTGACGGCTCCTGACCGGCGCCGATCGTGTCCGCCAAGAGTACTCAGCGCCCGGAGGAGTCCGTGCGAGATCACACAGAGTCCAGCGACCACGCCGACCATATCATTCACGCCGACCGACCTATTGGGATTGCTCCGGGCACGCTGATCGTCGATGACGATGCGGCGCCGCCGGTGATCACGGTTTGGGGATATGGCCCGGATGCCCTCGAAGAACACGTGGTTCCCGATGTCGCCGCGGTCCGCGCGCTGCGCGGGCGCTGGCCGGTGCTCTGGGTCAACGTCGATGGCCTCGGGAGCGCCAAGACGATCGCGGCGCTCGGCGATTTGTTTGGGCTGCACCGCTTGGCGCTCGAAGATGTGGCCAATCTCCACCAGCGCCCGAAAATCGAAGAGTATCCCAGCAGTCTCTTTATCGTCATCCGTATGCCGGAGCTCGTAGAACGGTTCACGACGGAGCAGGTGAGTATTTTTCTCGGGCAGGATTTTGTCGTCACGTTTCAGGA
>JBFHWR010000347.1:0-3952 GCA_041599395.1 Gemmatimonadales bacterium
ACCTAACCAGCAAATGCACCTTCCATGAGAAGGATTGATTGTCAAGGCCAACGTGGTGGCCGCGTTCTTGCTCCCCGTTTGCTTCCATTCGCACTCGAGTGAGGCTCTTTGTGGCCTCGGTGCACGTTGAGGTACGCCTCGACCGGGCTGCAAATCTGTCGGTCGCTCTCTGGCACGGAGCGCAGGTGCATGCGCAGTGCCCGTGACGAGACGGTGGAGCGTTATGTAACTACACAGCGCACGCGTGCTCCCGATGACGAAACGGCTCGTAGGTTTCGCCATTCACCCAGAGACGATGGAGGATGCCGGCGAGCCGCCGGGCGACAGCGACGACGGCGCGCTTCTTCGCGTTTTTGCCGCCGCGCGCCGCGAGTCGGAGTCCCCACTGGCGGAGATCGCAGTCGGGTCCAAACGGGCCGAGGATATACTGGGCAGCGGTGACCAACAGCCGTCGGAGCATCGGGTCCCCGGCCTTGCTAATGGACAGTTGGGGCGTTTGCTGCCCGGAGTCGTGTTGGCGGGGGCACAACCCCAGGTAGGCACCCACGCTGCGGCTCGAGCGGAACCGAGCGGGATCTTCGAGGGTGAGCACAAAGCAGAGCGCCGTGAGGGGACCCACCCCGGCGATTTGCCGGAGGCGTTCGGTTTCGGGATAGCGCGTGCGCGCGAGGGTGTCGAGGTCACGATCGACGCGGCGGATCTGCGCCGTCAGGTCGGTGATTTCCCGCAACAGCGGCGTCAAGGCGAGCTGCAACGCAGGCGGGAGATGCGGAGCAGTTTTTCGAGAAAAGGCAGCGGCGGCCACGTTGGGTAACCGACCACCGACCGCTTTCACCGCACCACGCACGTGGTTAATGAGTTGCGTGCGCGCCCGCACCAGACAGTCACGTGAGCGGAGGGTGGCGAGATCGGCTTGCGCCTGGGCGCCGCGGTGGCGAATCGGTGCCAGCAGGCGGGGATCCAGTCGCCCGACGCGAGCTAACGCTTCCGCATCGAGACGATCGGTCTTGCGGGTGCCGCCGTAGATGAGACGCAGTTTGCGGGGATTGGCGACCAACACGTGATGCCCGAGTTCCTCCAACAAGCGGCTCACCCACGGTGAATGGGTCCCGACCTCGAGGACAACGCGGCACGGCGGACAGTCGGCGAACTGCTGACGGATTGTCGCCGGTCGTGTGCGTACTCGACTGTGCTCGACGACGCCCGTAGCCGCATCGAGTTCACAGCACTGCGTGTACTGGTCGCCCAGATCGAGTCCAATTGTTATTCTAGGGGTAGCGATCGTTGCGTGTGACATGGGGCCAACCTCTCGGTTCTTTTGGGCCTCGAGCCCGTTTATAAGATTGGGATACCTCCATACGGTAAGCCCGCCACCAGAGGTTGGTCCTTCTCATCTCAATCTGCCGGGGCGCCCACGTCGCTGGGGAATACAGCGTTTGTGCACCGACGGACGATTGTGCACGTTCAAGTCAATTAATAGAAGCTTGTCATAGCAGTCTGCGGCTGCCCGCCTGCTGAGGGGGCGCCCGCAGGTGATTTGCACGACGTTAGGTTGCAGGCAAGCTGTGCAGTGTTCACATACAGACACTGACCACTTGGAGCTCGCCGGTGGTTGGACGGTTAACCTCGGGCGATCCCCGGAACCATTCACTCGATAGCGTCACGGTGTGTCGACGGGGGCGAGGCAATGACCGCGGAACATGACAAGCCGTGGACCGGCCTGGCAAATGAGCGGGCCAAGGCAGTAGTAGGCTCTCAGCGCCTACTCTTGAGCTTCGGCGCCGTGGTACTAGCCACACTGACGTTCTCACAGGCCGAGACCAGTCTTCTCGAGCGTGAGTTACAGCCGTTTCAGGCGGCTACATCGGCCGAGGATTGGTACGCGCTGCAGGAGGAATGGCGGATCCTGTCAGGGGCACTGACGGCATACGGCGAAGCCTACATCGTCGAGGACCTTGAGCCGTGGTTCAAGCTGGCTCTTGCGAGCACCTTCGGCACGCAGGGACTGGTAAACGCCCTCGGTCCAAACCCAACCTCGGAACAAACCCTCGCGACCATCGCAGCTTTCTCTCAGAGCTTCGCAGAGTACAACCGGGCTGTGCGTCGGCTACACGCGAGAGCCTCAGCGGGCATCGCAGCTTCCGAACTAGACCAGACAGACCTCGAGATGCTCGCCACGTTGCGAGCTGGTCTGGAAAACGACTCCGTGTTTGCGGCCCAATCGGAAACCGTACTCCAAACCCTGGCGGTTCTCGACCTTAAAGCTCAGGTGGAAGCCACTCGCTCACCTCCCTTCTGGTTGACGGGCGAATTCGCGGAAACCTACGCAGATGGCACTGCGCGACTTGATTCCGGCGCCGTCTTCGTCTCATTCCACCGTCGTTTCTTGGTGGAGGACCTCCGCTCGTCTGAAGAACTTGACAGCCTCGCAATAGACCATGCGAAACTTATCGCCCTCCTTGCCGAGCACGGAAAGCGGAATCTGAACGGCCTGTGGGAAGAGGTGAATACGCTAACCGAGGAGATCCGAAGGCGCAGAGCAGCCACATACGTCACAATACCTGGTCTCGGCATCCGGATTCCACCGCGGTTCGGCACGACCGTTACCTTGGTCGTGAACATTGTGATCCTACTCGCCGCCGCCTTGAGCACGAAACGGTTGTTGGCCGCCGCAGCGCGGATCTTGAATCCTGCAACGCGGGCACTGGCCGTCGATGTCGCTGGCCACCGACTCCCTTGGTTGAGGGCCAACAACTCCGCAATACGGCGTGCGCTCCGGAGCTTGCCAGCCGTTGCGCCGATGCTCGCTTTGCTCATCCCCATGCTCATTGAGGGGGAGTTTGGGAGGTCTGCCGTCTTCGTCACGGCGGCAGCCCTAGTCATGTGGAGCATCGTTGCGGTGAGCATGAGCGTGGCATCCAGACAGGCCGAACGTCTATGTGGCTCCTCTTCCTCAAACGTCACGGCGAGCTGACCTCCCTGTTGTGAGCCGAAGCATCACGCTCGCGACATCGTTTTCGAGCCATTTGGGCCGAGCAGAGGCCTCAGGGGCGGCAACTCGCATCTAAGCTCCTCCGAATTATCGTCCACACGCTTTCCGTCTTCAACGCAGTACTCCGGGGACGCGACACCGACCGCGGACCAAGTCGAACAAGCGTCTCCCTCTGTAGCGGGAGTCGGACGTGCTCACGCTCGGCGCGACATGTGCGCTACCTCAGGACTCGCGTGCGCAAGCCGACACCCTTCCCGTCATCAGGATCGACTCCGTGGCACCGTAGCGCGCTAGTGGCGGCCAGCCACCTAACCAGCGAATGCACCTGCCGGGGCGCGCACAGTGGTAGGGAATACGGCGTTTGTGCGCCGGCGCGTGTTGATGCACGTTTAGGCTATTGATAACAGCCTGCGGCTGCTTGCCCGATGGCGAGTCGCCGGAGGTGATCGGCAGAGCCGTTTAGGCCACGGCGACCAGACAATGCGCTCGTTCGGTGCGTGTGGCAAGCAACTCGCACGCATCGTCGACGTCGCAATCGGGCCCGGAGTCAAGCCACCCTGGGGCAAGGCCAGGTACGGAGCATCTGCACAGGCTGAGGCGCACGAGGTGACGGTTCGTGGCTGAAGGGATCGATCAGCTCAACGCGGCGTTGGCCGGCCGGTACGTCATCGAGCGCGAGCTTGGGACGGGCGGCATGGCCACGGTCTACCTGGCGCACGACGTGAAGCACGACCGGAGGGTGGCCCTCAAGGTGCTGCGGCCCGACTTGGCGGCGGCCATGGGGCCGGAGCGGTTCACCCGCGAGATCAGGATCGCCGCCCAGCTGCAGCATCCCCTCATCTTGCCGCTGCACGACTCCGGCGAAGCGGGCGGGTTTCTCTACGACGTGATGCCGTATGTGGAGGGCGAATCGCTGCGGGATCGGCTGACCCGCAGCGGAGAACTGCCGATCGACGACGC
>JBFHWR010000348.1:0-3939 GCA_041599395.1 Gemmatimonadales bacterium
CGTTTCCATCACGCCGACGATTTCAAACAGGATTCCACGGATCGCCAACTGTTGGCCGATCATAGCGGCGCCGTTCGCACCGAGCTGTTCCGGTACGCTGTTACCGAGCACGGCGACGCGGTTCCGCGACTCGTTGTCGCCCGCCGTGAACATCTGGCCAAACGCGATGGAGTAATTGTTCACAGTGGCGAACTCGGGAACCGTGCCGACAATGTTGGCATTGATGTTCTGGTTTCCGAACTTCACCTGCTGCTGTCGGCTGATTTCCGGAACGACGGCGCGAAGCGTCGTGGCGCGCGTCAGCGCCTCGGCATCGTCCGAGGTCAGGCTCACCCGATTTGCACTGGCGACCCCACGGCTAAACGACTGACCGGCGTACACGGACAGGAGATCGGTCCCCAGACTCTGGATCTGTTCCTGCACCGCTTTCTGAGCTCCGGTGCCGAGCGCCACGACCGTGATCACGGCGCCGACACCGATGACGATGCCCAGCATGGTTAGGAACGAGCGCAGCTTGTTCGCGCGGATGGCGCCCAGGGCAACGAGGATGACTTCGCTTGACAGCATCGTCAGCTCCCCTGTCGTACGCCGGGGATGCCTCCGCCGCGGACCCGATTCATCCGCTCTTGGAATTCCTGCTGGCTCCGAATCAGGCTGGCGCTCGGCAGGATCAGGACCGAGTCCGTGGCAGAGAGGCCGGAAATCACCTCAGAGTAATCCAGATCGGTGAGACCGGTGCGAACCGGCACGGGCGTGGGTTCCCCGTTCCGCCGGGCGAACACGATATAGTTGCCGCCAAACAGGGCGCTGTTGTCGGTAGCGCTTCCCCCGCCCCCTGGACCGCGGCCTCCCCGCCGGCCGGCACGGTTGCCGCGCAACTGTTGGAGTACCGAGCGCTCCTTGGCGCTCAGCGATTGGAACACGGCTCGCATGTCGCCGCCTTGGAGCTTGTCCTGAAGGGCGTTGATCTCGGCTGCGGTGACCCCGTCCGGTACTGGAACTTCCCGACCTTGCCAGGTGACGGTTTCGCCCCCTGAAGTATCTGCAGCCGTGGTTCCACCAAGACTGGCCCGTCCGCCTTCAGTCCTCACCTGTCGGGCGTCGGCGAGCTGCTGCCGTACGATTTCGAAGTCGAGTCCGAGTACCTCTGCGGCGGACTGATAATCGCGGTCCGTCCGGAGCGCGGCGTTGGGAACCGCGAGGACGTCCTGCCGGTTCCCGATGTGAATCTCAACCTCGGTGTTCATACCGGGCCGAAGCCGTGTGTCCTCGTTGGGAATTCTCACCAACACCGGGAACATGGTCACATTCTGGAGCACCTCGGCCTGCGGTTCAATCTTCAAAACGTCGCCGCGGAACGGCTGGTTGGGGTAGGCGTCGACCGTGATGGTGACCGCCAAGCCGGGCTGCACCTTGCCGATGTCAGTTTCATCGACCAGAGCGCGCACTTGCACCGTATCGAGGTCCGCCATCTGCAAGAGCACCGTCCCACCGGTGACCCCTTGCGTCGCCGAGGTAATGACCGTTCCCACCTCGACGTTTTTCTGGATGATGACGCCCGCGCTCGGCGCTTTGACGTCCGTGTCTTCCGCGGAAATGCGCGCGTCCTCCAGCGACCGCTGCGCGCGTACCAGCTGCGCGTTTGCGTTGGCAGCCGCCAACTTCGCGTCTTCGTATTCCTGTTCGGTGATGGACTGAGTTTTGTACAGCTCCTCGGAACGCCGGAGCTGCGACCGCGCGTTCTCCAATGACGCCTGCGCCACGTCCAGGTCGGCACGGGCCTGCCGAAGGGCATTTTGGGGAATGCGGGGATCCACGCGAACGAGCAGCGCGCCCGCCTCGACGGCGTCCCCGGTCTCGACTCGCATCTCGAAGATCTCGCCGGATGCTTTCGACTTCACCTCGACGATTCGAATCGGCTCGATCACGCCGGACGCGCTGGCGGAGACCACGATGTCGCGTGTGGACACCGGGAGCACTTGGTAGATCGGCTCGTCAACTTCTTCCTGACACGCCATGAGCGGCACTACGGCGGCGAGGAGTGCGGGCACCAGGCGTGTCACCGTGGATCTGTATTTCATGCGCTTCTCTCAGTCAAAATGTCTTGTTCGATTCGCCCGTCGAGCAAGTGAATCTGGCGGCTTGCATGCGCGGCGATATCGTGTTCGTGCGTGATCAGAATGATCGTTTGACCTGCAGCGTGCAGCACTTCCAGCACTTCCATGATTTCCGAGCTGGTCACGCTATCGAGGTTACCGGTGGGTTCGTCGGCCAGCAGAATGCTGGGATTGTTGACGAGCGCTCGCGCGATGGCCACGCGCTGCCGCTGTCCGCCGGAGAGTTCGTTGGGGCGGTGTTCCATTCGGTCGGTGAGGCTCACCTTGTCCAACGCGGAAATTGCCTGTTCCCGACGCGCCTTGGCGGAGATGCCCGCGTAAATGAGCGGCAACTCGACGTTATGGAGCGCCGTGGCGCGCGGCAGCAGGTTGAAGGTCTGGAAGACAAAACCGATTTCCTTGTTGCGGATGCGTGCCAGTTCGTCGTCATCCAGTTCGCTCACCTTCTGGCTGTTGAGCCAATATTCTCCCGAGGTCGGGGTGTCGAGACAGCCGAGCAGGTTCATGAGCGTGGATTTTCCCGACCCAGATGGTCCCATGATCGCCGTGAACTCGTTCTTCCGGATCTGCAGGTCCACTTCACGAAGGGCGTGGACCGTTTCGGCGCCGAGTGCGTAATCCCGGGTGAGCTTGTGGGCCAGGATGATGATGTTCGGCGTAGGGACGTCGCCGGTTCGAAAGTCAGTGTGTTTGGCGGAGGTCATAGCTCTCTTCCAATGAGGGCCTCGATCTGCGCTTTGGCGACGAGGTAATCGAAGCGTGATTGAATTTCGTCCACCTCGGCTTGCTGCAGACTCACCTGCGAGGTCAAGACGTCGACGATCGTCGCCGCTCCCAAGCGATACCGCTCGCGCTGAACCCTGAGATCCTCGGTCGCGGCAGCGCGGCTGGCTTGCGCGATTTCGAGTCTCGTGCGTGATGCCGCGAGCGACGCCAAGTACTGCGTGAGTTGCGAATTGACGAGCCGCCGCTCATTGGCGGCTTGCGCATGTGCCTGGTCTCGTGTCACGGCGCTTCTGGTCTGATTCAATTCCCGCGAGAACCCGTTGAAGATTGGCACGGAAGCGCTCAGTCTAATCGACCAGGAGTTGTTGAGTTCATTGAAGCTTTGTCCCGACAACGAATTGTTGTACGACGCGGTGAGCGAGGGGAAGTACTGCGCTCGCGACACCGCGACTTGTGCGTCGGCGGCGCTGACCTCCGCGTCCGCCTGACCGATCGACGGCGCGCGCATGATCGCCTCCGCACGGAGCCCGGTCGTATCGAGATCGTCGATGGCCGTGAGCCGATCATCCGGCGTGGCACGAACGGCGCCGTCCTCGCCGATCAGACGCGCGAGGTTGGCCTCGGCAATCGCCCGTTGTGTCTCGGCATTCAACTGCTGGAGTTTTGCGTTCCCGAGTTCGACAGTCGAGCGGAGTGTGTCCGATCGGGTAGCCGTGCCCGCTGCGAGCTTTTCCTTCGCGATCTTCAACTGCTCCTCAGCGCGTTCGATCTGGGTTTCCGAAACGCGAAACAGCTCATCCGCGGCGAGCGCGTCGTAGAACAGTTCCTTGGTCTGCAGAATGATCTGGAATTCCTGATTCACCAGCGCCGCCTCGGCACTCAGGATGTTGGCGTTTGCGGCTCTCCCCTGCGCAACCCGTCTGAAACCATCGAACAGCTCCAGGGATGACGACAGACCACCGGACGCCGAGGTGGACGACCCCGTCACGTTCCGCTGAGTCTGCGGATCGAACCGTTCAGACGAGTTCCGACTCCAAGATGAGGACACGCTGAGGCTCGGCAGCCAGCTACCGACCACCTGGCGTTTGGACGCGCC